>JAOUKG010000017.1 GCA_029882725.1 Cyclobacteriaceae bacterium | reverse complement strand
CAGAAGGATATCAGCCACTATCTCCTTATACCTATGCAAATGCAGGTGATTATGAAATTAAGCTTATGGTTACAGAACCCGATGGAGGTTGCTTTAATGAATTTTCGGTAAGCTTAAGAGTAGAGGCTATTCTGCCGGTTATTGATTTTACTGCCACTCCGGTTTCGGGTTGCAGGCCTTTAAAAGTACAGTTTACTAATCAATCGTTTTCAGTAGATCCTGCTACTTATTTCTGGGAATTTATGGATAGTGATGGTGTAGTAATTGGCTCTTCAACTATGCCAAACCCTGAGTTTACCTTCTATGACGCCGGGTTTTATTCAGTATCTTTATCTGGAAAAAATATTTTAGGAACTGAAGCTAAATCAACAAAAAACAATATCATTGAAGTTTTCAGTAGACCCACAGCGGCCTTTTTAATCCGCCCTAACAAGCTTTTTATTCCAGGAGGAATTCTTTATACCCAAAATTTATCCATTAACGCAACAGAATTTCATTGGGATTTTGGTGATGGAACCACTTCAGATCTGTATGCTCCTGAACATGAATATACCATGACGGGTACTTATACAGTTGAGTTGGTAGCTGTAAATTCCAATGGATGTACAGATACACTAACAATGCAGAGTGCTGTATCTGTTATGGAAGGGGGAACATTGCGTGTACCCAATGCTTTTACTCCAAGCCTGAATGGACCTACAGGTGGAATTGCAGGAGGAGGGACTCATAATGATGTTTTCAAACCCATTATAGAAGGGGCAACAGAGTATCAGATGATGATATTTGATAGGTGGGGGAATTTGATTTTTGAAACTGAGGACTTGGATAAGGGGTGGGATGGATACGACAAAAACGGAAGGTTGTTGCCTACAGGAGTTTATGTTTATAAAATGAGATTGAAGTTTGGAAATGGAGAATATTTTGAAAAAATAGGTGATGTAACCTTGATTAGGTAAAAGAAGGAGGTGATTATGAGAGTAATGAATATGTATATATCAATGAAAATAGTCCTTTTGAAAGGGGTATGGATGTTTACAGTATTATACTTTTTCTCTTTTAAATCCTTTGCCCAAGACCAACACTATAGTCAGTTTTACAATGCTCCTTTGTATTTGAATCCTGCATTTACGGGAACATCTCCTCAACAAAGAATTATACTTAATAACAGAATTCAATGGCCAGTCCTTCCCCAGGCCTATACATCTTATTCACTAAGTTATGATTTATCAAGACCTGCATTGAAAAGTGGGTTCGGGCTATTGTTAAATACAGATAAGGCAGGAGAGGCAGGTTTACGATCTACTTCCGCAGGTTTGATTTATTCCTACAAAGTACAAATGGAAAATAAATGGGTTTTGACTCCGGCTGTTTATTTTGGGTATGGCTCCCGTTCTATCAATTATAATAAATTGGTTTTTGGTGATCAACTTGAGTTTGGTAATACTACCGCACCTACTTTGGATCCTTCGGCATCTGAAATGGAAAACTTTAGTTACTTTGACTCCGGTGCCGGACTGCTGTTTTATAACAAATCATCTTGGGCCGGTGTTTCACTTTGGCATATTAATGAACCAGGAATCTCTTTTTTGGATAGGGTAGACAGGCTTCCGGCTAAACTTACAATTCATGCCGGTACCAGAATAGCCCTGACAACTCATTGGTGGAATAAAAATGATGTTTCTTACCTGACAACTTCATTTATTTATAATCAGCAAGGGCCGTTTACCCAAATTGATTTGGCCGTGAATTACCACATTGATCCTATTGTAGTGGGTGTTTCATACAGAGGCATACCTGTAAAAAAGAACGCTTTGGGAAATATGAGTCGTGATGCAGTTGTTTTTTCCAGCGGTTTGCGTTTTAACCAAATTAAATTTCAATACAGTTATGATTTTACAGTATCCGAGTTATCGGTAAGATCACAAGGGGCCCATGAAGTAAGCCTTGAATATGTATTTACAACCCGTGCTAACCCAAAAAGAGTACCAAAAAGCATGAAATTCCTTCCCTGCCCTAGTTTTATCCCATACGATTCGTATAAAATAAAAAAGAAAAAGTAATTTTTAAGTGTTGTCAGGTGAATTGAGTAATAAAATTATCGTGATAAAATCCCGATAAACATATATGACTTTTATCATGTGACCGGTTGATAGCAGTCACCACGCTAAAAATATTTTTAACATAGTTTTGTTCTGTAAGAATAAAATTATGAAAACCATACTAGTTCCTACCGATTTTTCTGAACAAGCAAAATTTGCTTTTGATTTCGCATTACAAATGGCTCATAAATTGAAAGGTGAAATTTACTTGTTGCATGTTGCTGATTTGCCCGTGGTGTCAGATCCAATGGGAACAAATTTGCATGCATTCCTTTCCCCGGAGACTTTAAAATCTCTGGAAGATAAAATTGATTCCAAATTACAGGATTTTGAAAGTGTGAATACCAATGGAGTAAAGGTTCATAGGTCAATGGAGTGGGGAAATCCATTTTCTGCTATTACCAAAAATATTACTGATTCAAATTGTGACATGGTAGTAATGGGAAGTAAAGGTGCGTCGGGTTTAAAAGAAATATTTATTGGATCAAATGCTGAAAGAATAATTCGCCATTCAAAAGTTCCTGTAATTACTATTAAAGAAAAAACAGAAATAAGTTCAATCAAAAGTATTGTGTTTGGAACCGATATAAAAGAAATAAATAAAGTGCTGTTTAAGAATTTAAAAGAATTGGTCGAGTTTTTTGACGCCACTTTACACCTTGTACATGTAAACACACCAACAGATTTTAAAAGGGACACTGAAGTGATTCCTGCTTTAAAAAACTTAGCGAAAAACTACTTTCCCGATGGTACCATGGTTCATGTCTACAATGATGTGAACGAAGATTTGGGCTTAATTCATTTTACGGAAAGTATAAATGCAGATTTGATTGCATTAGGTACCCATGGTAAAAGGGGATTCGAACATTTTATAAGTGGAAGTGTAGCTGAAGATGTAGCCAATCATGCAAAACGCCCAATCTGGACAAGCGTCCTTAATAAATAATTCAGGTATAATGAAGACGATTATACTGGGAATTGATAAAAACTCTACTTTTAATGGGAAAGATGTATCTATACATGTACCCATTTCTCAAAATACAGATATTCAAGGAATTGTCCTTTCAGATGAAAGTCATAGGAAGGGAGATATAAACATTTCAAGTGAAGTAATATTGGCAGATGAGGATGTAAAAGCGGAGGAAAACTTAAACAGAATTTCGATAGAGTTGGAAAGCGAAGGGGTGCATTTAGATGTTCCGAAAAAACATATTTTAGACAAGGAAACACTTATTGAAAATAGCCTTCTTTACGATTTATTCTGTTCAGGAAATGAGTTGTTAAGTGAATCAAATGGAAGTTATAATAATATCCTTTTAAAACTCAAGTGTCCTGTATTGCTTTTTCCTGCCAAAGTACCCAAAGTAAATCATATTCTATTATTATTTGATGGAACATCTTCCAGCATGACAGTTATAAAACAGGCGTTGGCTATTTTTGACGATAAGATCAAAGCCTCGAGTGTTTCTGTTCTGGCTTTACATAATCACAATGAAAAACAATATTATAGGGAACATTTGATTGTAAACTTTTTGTTATCAAAATTTCCTGATGTGGGTGTGTTGGGAATTCAAAAGGATAATTTGAATAAGGAAATGATGAGGATTTTAAAAAATAATGAAGGAACTTTGGTCTTTACGGGGCATTATGGTGCTGAAATTATTTTAAAATCCGAACTTAAAAATCTTATTCTTACTTTTAACAATCCTTTTTTCTTTACATATTGATACATGCAGCAGTCGTCAGGTTTGAAAAATGAGGCAACTCAATGCTATCATTGTGGTACCAATTGTACAGGGTCTATTGAATTTAGCGGAAAACCCTTTTGTTGTGAAGGATGTAAAACAGTATTCCGTATAATCTCAGAAAATGGTCTAGACGATTATTATACCCTTGAAAAATTCCCGGGAAAATCACTCTCAACCACCGAAGATGATAGATTTGCATATTTGGAAAATGAACAAATAGCAGATACACTTTATGAATTCAAAGATGGTGAAAAAGCTATTATTACCTTAAAAATCCCTGACGTACACTGCTCGTCTTGTGTTTGGTTACTCGAAAACCTTTCTGCAATCAATAAAAATGTTCTTGATTGTAGGGTGAACTTTATTAGAAAAGAAGCAACTATATCATTTTTATATAAAACGTTTTCTTTAAGGAAACTGGCCGTTTTATTATCCGGAATAGGTTATTCACCTATGATTTCTGCCTCAAATCAGAAAGAAAAGGAAAGGAAAAAACATGTGGGAGGAATTAATATCAAATTAGGGCTCGCCGGTTTTTGCTTTGGAAATGTAATGTTACTTTCTTTTCCTGAATATTTCGGAATTTCAGATCTCGATAAATCTTTCGCCGACTTTTTTTCCTATTTGAATTTGATTATTTCCTTACCAGTATTGTATAGTGCTTCAGGATATTTTATTTCTGCTTTTGCAGCGTTAAAACAAAAGATCATAAGTATTGATGTGCCTATAGCCTTAGGGATTACCGCTCTGTTTCTCAGATCTTCCTACGAAGTACTCTTTCAGGTGGGCCCAGGATTCTTTGACTCTTTCACGGGTTTAGTTTTTTTTCTGCTCATTGGAAAATGGTTTCAGGGAAAAACCTATGAAGCACTTTCTTTCGATAGGGATTTTAGATCTTATTTCCCCTTGGCTGTAAACAGGGAAGTGAATGGCGATTCAGAAATTGTGCCGTTGAATGATATTTGTAAAGGAGATGTGCTTCGAATTAGAAATCAGGAAATAATACCGGCCGACTCAAAATTGTTGTCTGAGTCAACACGTATCAATTATAGTTTTGTTTCAGGGGAAGAGGATCCGATTTCAATTATGAAAAACGATTTTATTTATGCCGGGGGGAAGCAAATTGGGGCTTCAATTTTAGTGGAGGTTTTGAAACCAGTTTCCCAGGGGTATCTGTCAAGGTTATGGGAAAGGAACAATCCTCAACAGGGTATAAACCATGCCGATATTCTAAATAGAATTGGCAAGTACTTTACAATTATTGTATTGATAATTGCTACTTTATCTGCTGTGTTTTGGTCTGTAGTAAACCCCTCAATAGTTTGGGAAACCGTTACCGCAGTATTAATTGTAGCATGTCCCTGTGCTCTGGCACTTACAGTTCCTTTCACCTATGGAAATGTAGTGCGTATTTTAGGGCGATTCGGTGTGTATTTGAAAAACACAGAAACAGTGGGGAAGTTCTTTAATATTACTCATCTTATTTTTGATAAAACGGGTACTCTTACTCTTTCTGGTGCCGGAGAAATAGCCTACAATGGATCAGAGATGTCAGATTTACAGCGAAATGTATTGTTTTCCCTCACTACAGGCTCTGTACATCCCTACAGTGTGAAAATTTCAAATTATCTGAAAGGCGCAATTAAAATGAATCTGGATTCCTTTTCGGAGATACATGGAAAAGGATTAGAGGGTGTTTTCAATGGAAATACGTATAGACTTGGGGCACCTGTCTGGGTTTTGGGAAAGGAAGATACATCCGAAAATGCATCTGTAATATATACTGAAAACAATAACCGTATAGGGTCCTTTGTTTTTAAGCCCCAATACAGGGAGGGTTTAAAAGAACAATTGAGTAAAATAAAACCCGATTTTAATATTTCAGTATTGTCTGGTGATAATGAAAAAGAAAGAGCGCAATTAAAAGGCATATTCCCTCCCGATACCCGTATACTATTTAATCAAAAGCCGGAAGATAAACTTAATTATATTTCGAAGCTTCAGAATGAAAATGAAAAAGTCCTTATGATTGGTGATGGGCTGAATGATGCTCCGGCACTTATACAAAGTGATTTGGGCATATCAGTGACCGATGATATTGCTGTTTTTACCCCGTCGTCAGATGTAATTATGGACGGAAGGAACTTAAGTATTTTTTCGGAGGTATTGAATTTTATAAAAAACACAAGAAAGATATTGATAAGTAGTATTCTTATTTCCTTTCTTTATAACATTGTGGGGCTTTCATTTGCAGTAACAGGAAATTTAACACCTCTGTTTGCAGCTGTTTTAATGCCCTTGAGTAGCATAAGTGTAGTAGTATTTACCAGTGTCTCTGTTTTTTTATTGGCACATTTTCGTAAATTGAAACCATGACAGTAATTTATATTTTGATATTTGTAAGTGTGTTAATCGCCTCCGGATTTTTAGTGGGATTTATTTGGGCGGTAAAGTCAGGTCAGTATGACGATACATATACTCCTTCGGTTAGAATACTTTTTGATAAAAAACCAAATAAAAAAGAGGAGTATACAAAGGAAAAAACATGATTATTATCATAGGGTATGCTTACCCTAATCAGTATCTACCAATAAATGCAAAAGTAAATTGCGAACGTTAAAATGTAATTAGAAGTAATATATGGAAAAGTTTAGCTACGACAACAAAATCGTTAAGTACTTCCTCATGGCATCCATTGTATTTGGATTTGTAGGAATGCTTGTGGGCCTCACTGTTGCCTTGCAATTGTACTGGCCTCAATTAAATTTTAACCTGCAGTACACCACATTTGGGAGAATCAGGCCACTGCATACAAATGCAGTGATTTTTGCATTTGTGGGAAATGCGATGTTTGCCGGGGTTTATTACTCCATGCAAAGGTTGTTGAAAGCCCGACTTTTTAGTGATAAACTGAGTTGGATACATTTCTGGGGTTGGCAATTGATAATTCTTGCAGCCGCAATAACTCTTCCTTTAGGGCTATCATCGGGGAAAGAATATGCCGAACTTGAATGGCCTATCGATATTGCAATAGCTCTGGTTTGGGTAGTTTTCGGTATTAATATGATTGGTACCATCATTAAAAGAAGAGAAAGACACATGTATGTGGCTATATGGTTTTACATAGCTACTTTTATTACAGTTGCCGTTTTACATATTGTAAACTCTTTTGCAATGCCTGTAATGCTTTTTAAAAGTTATAGCTGGTATGCAGGTGTTCAGGATGCACTGGTACAATGGTGGTATGGCCACAATGCCGTTGCATTTTTCTTAACAACTCCGTTTTTGGGAATTATGTATTACTTCCTGCCAAAAGCGGCTAACAGACCCGTATATTCCTATAAATTATCTATTATTCACTTCTGGTCATTAATATTTATCTACATATGGGCAGGCCCTCACCATTTGCTCTATACAAGTCTTCCCGATTGGGCACAGAGTTTAGGTGTGGTATTTTCTATTATGCTAATTGCTCCTTCCTGGGGAGGTATGCTCAACGGCCTGCTAACACTAAGGGGTGCATGGGATCGCGTTCGTGAAGATCCCGTTCTTAAATTTATGGTAGTAGCAGTAACCGCTTATGGTATGGCTACACTTGAAGGACCACTTCTTTCATTGAAAAACGTAAATGGTATAGCCCACTTTACAGACTGGATCATTGCCCACGTACACATTGGAGGTTTGGGATGGAACGGATTTATGATATTTGGTATTGCCTATTGGATGGTTCCAAAAATGTTTGGCACTACCCTCTACAGTAGAAGTATGGCCAATACCCACTTCTGGATTGCCACGCTGGGTATTATTATTTATGCGCTGCCTATGTATGTTGCCGGTATTGTACAGAGTTTGATGTGGAAACAGTTTAGTACCGAAGGTACTCTTGTTTACTCTTTCCTTGAGACCGTCGAATCGATCAAGCCTATGTATTTAATGAGGGGAATTGGAGGTGCTTTATACATTGTAGGAGCAGTCTTTATGGTAGTAAATATTATAAAAACCATGAAACAGGGTTCTTTTATTGCCAATGAAGAGGCTGAAGCTCCTGCACTTGAAAAGAAAAAAGTGACAGGTACTACCCACAGAATATTGGAAAGCAAACCTGTTTTATTTACAGTTTTAACTTTGGTTGCAATACTGATAGGAGGAATACTTGAACTGGTTCCTACATTCTTGGTAAAATCCAACGTGCCCACAATTGCAGCCGTAAAACCATATACCCCACTGGAGTTACATGGTAGGGATATTTACATACGGGAAGGTTGTAATAACTGCCACTCGCAAATGGTAAGACCATTCAGATCTGAAGTTAGTCGTTATGGTGAATATAGCAAGGCAGGTGAATTTGTTTATGATCATCCATTCCTATGGGGATCTAAACGTACTGGTCCGGATTTGCACAGAGAAGGGATAATTAAATCAGGGTCATCTGGTGCTATTTGGCACTATGATCATATGTATGAACCCTCTACCACTTCATCAGGATCTATAATGCCCGCTTATAAGTGGCTTTACGATCAGAATATTGATCTGGAGATGACTCCAAAAATGATCTCAGCCCTTAGAAAAGTAGGTGTGCCTTACGCTGAAGGGTATGAAGATATAGCAAATGAGGAGCT
This sequence comes from Cyclobacteriaceae bacterium, assembly GCA_029882725.1. Classification (GTDB taxonomy): domain Bacteria; phylum Bacteroidota; class Bacteroidia; order Cytophagales; family Cyclobacteriaceae; genus JAHEMU01. Next base: position 4,122 of record JAOUKG010000017.1, on the reverse strand, counting down.
GGAAAAACAAGCTCAAACTATAGTAGATGAACTTTCTTCTAAATATAGTATTGATAAAGATAAGGAAATCGTAGCACTGATTGCCTATCTGAAACGATTGGGTACAGATATAACGGTTAAATAATATAGCTATGTTTAAACATTATTTTGAAGGTATTGATAATGTGGCTGTAGGCCCCGTGATATCATTGATTATATTCTTTGTGTTTTTTATACTCCTCATATTATGGGTATTAAAAGTAGATGAAAAATACATCGTTAAAATGAAGAATATGCCCATTGAACCCAATAGTGAATCTGTTTCTGATCAAAATTGAAGTAATTATGAAAAATATAAAGATTATATCCTCCTTATTGTTGCTTTTAGTGGGTCTGCCTTTGGCAAGTCAGGCGCAGACAACTGAATTTTTCACTCCTGAAGTGACCCTTTATGTATTGTCTGGAATGGTAGTACTCGTGGCAATGATTGTTTTAGGCGTTGCCTATACTGTCTACACCATGTTGGGAACCTTGATGGAGAATGAAGAGAAGAAAAAAGCTGAAGCTGAAGGCCGTGAATATGTGCCTTCCCCTTCCATGTTTACACAGATGATACGTAACTGGACCAATGCAGTGCCTTTGGAAGAAGAAAAATCGATTGAGTTGGATCATGAATACGACGGAATCCGGGAGTTGGATAACCACTTACCACCATGGTGGTTGGCTCTTTTTTATGGTTCTATCGTTTTTGGTGCAGTATATTTATTTGGATACCATGTGGCCGATTGGTGGCCTCTGCAGGAAGAAGAATATCAAATTGCTGAAGCTAAAGCTGCAGAAGCTCTTGCTGTAAATGTGGCACAAGGAAATGTGATTGATGAGAATTCAGTGGAATACAACAGTGATCCAACTTTTTTAGAGCAAGGTAAAAAAGTATATGATGCCAGTTGTTCTGCATGTCATAGAATAGACGCCGGTGGTGTAAATGGTTTAGGGCCAAACTTGGCCGATGCATATTGGATACACGGAGGTACAATTGGTGAGATATTTAAAACTATAACTTACGGTGTACCAGCCAACGGAATGGCCGCTTGGGAAAAATCGCTCACTTCCGAGCAGAGATCTCAGGTAACAAGTTATATTTATTCTCTATACGGTTCAAACCCTCCTGACGCCAGAGAAGCACAAGGAACCCTCGTGGAAAGAGCTGGGGCTGATGCTGTACAAATAGAGGCCGATTCTGTTGGAGGAGGGGATAGTTTACTCTCTCAGCCTGCCGACTCATCTTCTATACAATAATAGAGATACACAATTTATTAAATAAAATATTATTCGATGGAAAATGCCAGTAAACCGGAAAGTCCGTTCGAATCTGATGAATCTTTTAGAGATACTATATCTACTGTAGATAAAGCCGGAAAAAGGATTTGGGTATATCCCAAAAAACCATCCGGCTCCTATCATAACAAAAGAGCTTGGGTAACCTTGGTGCTCCTTGGGATTTTATTCTCTGGACCTTTTATCCAGATCAATGGCCATCCTTTTATGCTTTTTAATGTTTTTGAGAGAAAGTTTGTGCTCTTTGGTTTGGTGTTTTGGCCTCAGGATTTCTTTCTTTTGGCTCTTACCCTCATTTGTTTTTTCGTTTTTGTAATTCTATTTACTGTTGCTTTTGGACGCCTCTGGTGTGGATGGGCTTGCCCACAAACCCTTTTTATGGAAATGGTATTCCGGAAAATTGAATATTGGATTGAAGGAGATGCCAATCAACAAAAAAAACTCAATGCAGCCCCTTGGAACGCATCCAAAATCATTAAAAAAGGATCAAAACAACTTATATTTATTTTTATTTCACTGCTTATAAGTCACACTGTGTTGGCTTATATAATTGGGCTGGACCAAACTATAGAAATCGTCACTAAACCTCCTTCAGAAAATCTTTCAGGTTTTATAGGGTTTATGTTTTTTACAGGGCTTTTTTACTGGGTGTTTTCTTATTTTAGAGAACAGGCTTGTACTGTAGTTTGTCCTTATGGCCGTTTACAAGGTGTTTTACTGGTCAAGGATTCAATAGTGGTAGCATATGACTGGTTAAGGGGAGAGCCTCGGGGTAAAATCAGAAAGGCCGAAGTAGATTCAAATAAAGGAGACTGTGTAGATTGTAATCTTTGTGTCCATGTATGTCCTACAGGTATCGATATTAGGAATGGTACTCAGTTGGAATGTGTGAATTGTACTGCTTGCATGGATGTTTGCGATGAAGTAATGGAAAAAGTAGATCGACCCAAAGGGTTGATTCGATATGCATCATACAATTCTATCAAAGATGGAGTAAAGCATTTAATGAATACCCGGGTTATTGCTTATTCAGTAGTCTTGATATTTTTACTTTCATTAACTTCCTTTTTCCTTTTCACACGTTCAGATATCAAGGCATCGGTAAAAAGGGCTCAGGGCCTCACCTATCAAAAAATAGACGATACTTATTATGGAAATATATACAATATCAAACTGATCAATAAAACTTTTGACAGTATGGATATACGTATTGAAGTTACAGGAATCGAGGGAGCCACGGTAGAAATGGTAGCGGGTTCAGATATTATAATCCCGCAAGGGGGTATGTTTGAAGGAGTTTTCAGAGTAAAAGCACCTGCTACTTCGATAAATGGTACTAGAAATGAGGTGTATTTTGAATTTTATAATGGTGAAAAACTAATGGACAAGCAAGAGTTGAATTTTATGGGCCCTATGCCGGGTAGTTTGAGATGAATTGGGGAAAGTGGATTTTTGTGTCGTTTATCCTGTTTGGGATTCTGATTTTTTCTTTGGTAGCAATTAGTATGAATCAAGAGATTGATTTGGTGTCACAAGACTATTATGAACAAGAGATTAATTATCAGGATAAAATCAACAAAATGAGAAATGTTGAAAATCTTGAAAAGAAACCAAAAATAGAGGTTGTTGATAAAATTTTGTCTATTGAATTCGATCAAAATACAGAAAATCAATTTGAGAATGGAAAGGTGATGTTGTTTAGCCCTTTATCTCAAAAAGAAGATAAAATCTTTCTGATAGAAAAAGATAATTTCCCTGCATATAGTATGAATTTAACAGAATTCAGATCCGGAAGTTGGATTGTTAAGTTGGAATGGAAGGAAGGAACAATGGAATATTATATAGAAAGTGAAATTGAATTGTAATGTTGGTCACTGCCTTTCTGATAGGATTACTTGGAAGTATGCATTGTGTTTTGATGTGTGGTCCTTTGGCAACAATAGTTTCAACGGGCACAAGCCATTTTTCCACTACAAAGTTTTTTTATAACTCAGGACGAATTCTGAGTTATACATTATTAGGTATAGTGTCTTTTCTCGCTGGGAAATTTATTTCTTTTGCAGGCTTTCAGGGCCAATTATCATTAATAGCAGGAGTTTTAATTTTAATTGGAGTAATTTTTTATGTTTACCCAATCAACACAGGCATTAAATTTATCCATGCTTGGGCCGCCGCGATACGAATGGGATTTGGAAAGTTATTGAAATCAAACGGTGTAACGTATAAGTTTTTATTAGGAACTGTAAATGGGTTCTTGCCTTGTGGTTTGGTCTATTTTGCAGTGGTTGGTGCTATGGTTTCCGACTCTCTAATTTATTCGGTTTTGTATATGGTTGCCTTTGGTTTGGGTACATGGCCTGCCATGTGGTTGGTTCCCCAATTATTTTTAAAGCTGCAAAAACAAATAAATCTAACAAAATGGGTGCCTGTGGTTGTTTCTCTGATAGCTGTTTTGTTAATAATCAGAGGGCTACATCTCGGAATTCCCTATTTAAGTCCACCAATTTTTACAGGTGAAATCACCGGAAATGAAGTGATTTGTGAATAAACCCAACTAAAATGCAAGTTATTTTTGTTGCCTTTTAGTTTTGCTATAAATAAAAAGCGTATTATCCTCCAATTCGATTGCTAAATTCCATAATTTATAGCAATTTAGTGATAATTAAGATAAAATTTATTTGAGTATAAGTTTACCTTAATTAATTGTAATAGTTATATGTATTATAATTTAAATCAAAAAATAAGATATGAAAAAGATATTAGTTCCAACTGATTTTTCAGAAAAAGCCGACTTTGCTCTTGAGG
>JAOUKG010000521.1 GCA_029882725.1 Cyclobacteriaceae bacterium | reverse complement strand
GCAGAGGCAATTAAACAGAAAACAAAAAAACCAATTAACACATTAAAAAAAAGTGGAGGGTCAAAGAATTTTCCGGCAAAAAATAATGGTATAAATAAAAATAAATTTTTTATCCATTCTTTTGGCCTGAGCAGAAGAAGATAGTGAATCATTACCAAATATTCTTTATATCACTTTTCTTAAACAGATAATCACGGTTTATAAAATTTGAACCTTCGGGTGCTTTTAACCTTAATGGATCTTTGGTAAATAATCTGGATAAAATTGCTAAAGGAAAAAGAAAGATATAAAACACAATAGTTAGCAGTATTCGTGAATTAATCCATCCTAATGCCATTGCAAATCTCATCCAAACGAAATTCAATAAAATAGCGAATTTATCAGAAAATACACTAAGAACACCTAATACAAGAATACTATAGAGAAGTATTATTTCATCAAACAAATAGTAGAAAACAGATAATCCTACTACAATTACTAATACATTTTTATAAACATTATTTTTCATATTAAAACAGAGTATAAATAAAAGGTGCAATAGCACTTCCACCACCAATAACAATAAGTACGCCCAGAATAATAAGCAACAAAATAATGGGTACTAACCACCATTTTTTACGGGACATTATAAAATTCCAAAGATCCTTGATAAATTCCATCATTATAAATTTTAATTAATCTAAAATAAACTCTTCTTTCCAATTATCTTTTTCCTGCCATTCCTTTTGATCATTCTTGGCAAAAACGAAATTATTCACCACTAAATAATCCATTTCGGTACGCATAAAACATCTAAAACCATCTTCGGGAGTACAAACTATGGGCTCACCGCGCACATTAAAGCTCGTATTAACAACCACTGCATAACCCGTTTTTTCCTTAAATGCATTTATCAGTTTCCAATATTTGGGATTGGTTTCACGATGGACAGTTTGAATGCGGGCTGAAAAATCAATATGCGTAATAGCTGGCATGTCTGACCGTAAATAATATAATTTTTCCTTCAGCTTAAAGTTCTCGTACCCTTCAGGCAGGGGCTTTAGCCTATTACTATTCACCCTTTTTACCAATAACATATATGGGGATGCAGAGTCAAGTTCAAAGTAATCAGAACAATCTTCTGCCAATACCGAAGGAGCAAAAGGCCTGAATGATTCTCTGTATTTAATATTTAGATTTAATTTCTTTTGCATTTCAGCATTTCGGGGATCGCCTAAAATACTCCTTCCTCCAAGTGCACGCGGGCCAAACTCCATTTTTCCCTGAATCCAACCTATAATATTTCCATTAGCCAATAAATTGGCGACGTAAGGATATAACTCTGCATCAGGCATTTGCGCATATTTAGCATCGTATTTTTTTACTATTATCTCCACATCATGATCGGAGAACTCCGGACCTAAAAAAGCACCATTCATCCTATCTGATACTGATTTATTTATTATCCTTTCGCGCTCAAAATAAATATGATATGCAGCCAATGCAGCTCCCGGAGCCCCTCCTGCATCACCCGCTGCAGGTTGGATGAAAATATCTTTAAATATTCCTTCATCTACTATTTTTCCATTGGCAACACAGTTCAGAGCTACCCCTCCGGCCAAACATAAATAGTCTGATCCTGTTAGCTTTTTGGCATTATAAGCCAGTTTAATAACAATCTCCTCGGTAACATTTTGTATAGCCAATCCTAAATCGCAGTGTTTTTGTTCCAGTCTGGATTCTGAACTTCGGATAGGAAATCCGAATAGTTTTTCCCATTTTTTATCATGAACCATTCGTAGCCCGGTGGCATAATCAAAATACTTCTGGTTTAACCAAATAGAACCGTCATCATAAATAGTAACTAGTTCCTTTTTAATTATTTCTTCATACTTCGAGACTTCCTTACTTCCGTGTTTCCCATAAGGGGCAAGTCCCATCAGTTTGTACTCGCCCGAATTCACTCTAAATCCTAAAAAATAAGTAAATGCAGAGTACAACAAACCCACAGAATGAGGAAACCTTAATTCCTGCAATATTTTTATGTCCTTTCCTTTACCATGGCAAACGGAAGCGGTTGCCCACTCTCCCACTCCATCAATGGTCAGAATTGCAGAGTCCTCGAAGGGAGAAGGGTAGAAAGCACTGGCTGCATGCGATAAATGATGCTCTGGAAAAAGGAGTGTTAAATTCTTCTTATTATAAATTTCAATTTCCATTAAACTATCATGAATCATTTTTTTCAGAAACATTTTTTCTTTTACCCACACAGGTATAGCCTTTATAAACGATTTAAGACCAAAGGGGGCAAATGCATAATAGGTTTCAAGCAATCTCTCAAATTTTAACAATGGCTTATCATAAAAGACCACTGCATCAAGTGTACCCAATGAGGATCCGGTTTCTTGTAAACAAAATTTTATAGCACTCGAAGGAAAACCCATATCATGTTTTTTTCTGGAGAAACGCTCTTCTTGTGCTGCTGCTGTTATAATACCATCTTCAATAATTGCAGCTGCTGAATCATGGTAAAAAGCCGATATACCAAGAATTTTCATTTATTTATATGTTCAATTAACAATTTTGCTAACTTTTTATGCCCTTCAGAGTTTAAATGATCGTCGAGAATAAAGTAATCAGAATCGCTCACCATGTTAGATACATCCAGTATTTTCAATTTAAATTCAGGATTTTCACCCCAGTACTTATCAAATTGAGATTTCAAATGGTTCGAAAAAAAACTATCATTCTCATTCGCTCTGTTTATTTCAAAAATAATGATCTCTTTACCCAACAACTTATCGGCAAAAACTTCAGTAACTTTAACAAAAAGTTCTGCCTCCTCTCTGTCCGTTTCTTCAAGTGGCTTGCCTATGTATTCCTTCAATCTCTCTTTGAGAATCAACGAAATATACTTCCCAGGGTAATAATATCTACTATGCATTTGAGCATCAATAAGACTATCATAAACAGATTTACCTGAAATTTTTAATTGGTCATTTATTATGAAGGATTTATTTTCTTGTAAGTCATTTGGATGATATTGAATTATTATTGTCTTAACACTATCCAGTTTTACCTGATTCAATGCCATCAACTCCCGTGCAGTACCAAAACTTGAAATACCAAGGTTTGCTACCTTTTTGGAACTAACTCTTTGTAAAATTTCAGAAAAAGAGGAATCCTGTTCCACTCCCCATCCCATTGTAAAAGAA
>JAOUKG010000522.1 GCA_029882725.1 Cyclobacteriaceae bacterium | reverse complement strand
TATATGTGTTAGTATAACTATCAAAATACTCCAAAATAGCAATAGGACTTGGCTCAGTGTTGCTCAACTGAAATGGAGAAGTATCGGATCCTTTAGTATTTGTAGGGTTTCCAGATCCATCAACATATTTAGGCGCTGTAGGATTAAACTTAATTACAGCCCCCATTAAATCACCTTCAAAACCAGAATTATTGGTAACCAAAACGTTTTGATTCTCAATAGCAGAAAAGGTCATCTGAGCAGTAATCTTTAGTTTATCATCCATGAATTTTCTTTCGCTGTTAAAACGAGCCGTTGTTCTTTGCAAACCACTCTTCTGAATAACTCCCTGTTGATCCTGGTAACCAATAGAAGCCCTAAAACTTCCTTTTTCAGAACTATCACCAAATGAAAGGTTATGGTTGCTAGTATAAGCTGTTCTAAAAACTTCTTTTTGCCAATCGTTATCAAAACCAAAATCGATTGTAGAAGGGTTAACACCTGGATTATAAGACGACCATGCATCTACAAATTCATCAGCTGAAAGTAAGTCATATGTATTACTTACTTTCGAAATTCCTAAATTATATGAATATTCAAGCATTCCCTTTCCACCTTTTCCTTTTTTAGTGGTAATCAAAACCACACCATTTGCGCCTCTTGAACCATAAATGGCAGTAGCTGAAGCATCTTTCAAAATATCAATACTGGCAATATCATTCGGATTTAAAAAGTTTAAAGGATTTTTAGCTGACATGCTTCCCATTGGTCCACCATATCCACTCGATACGTTACCACCACTAAGAGGAACTCCATCTACAACATAAAGTGGGTTGTTATTACTTCGAATAGATGATGTACCCCTTATTCTGATATTAACTCCAGAACCAGGCTCACCACTAGTAGATGTAATCTGTACACCAGCCGCTTTTCCTTGGAATAACTGCTCAGGGGAAGTAATAACCCCACCATTAAAATCTTCGGAACTAACAGAAGATATAGCTCCTGTAGCATCTTCTCTATCCACTTCACCATATCCAATCACAACCACTTCCTGAAGTGTTTTCACATCGGTTGCCAGGGTAACATTGATGGTGGAACGATTACCCACCGCCACTTCCTGAGTCTCAAAACCCACGAAAGAAAACACAAGCACATCTTCAGAAGAGGCACTGATGGTATAGGAACCGTCTATTCCGGTTGTAGTTCCAGTGCTGGTTCCTTTAATAAGGATACTTACTCCCGGCAACTCCATCCCGTCCGAATCGGTCACCTTACCTGATACGGACTGGGCAAACACGTTTGCTGCTAGTCCGATCGAAAAGATCATTAGTAGAATGTTTTTCATACTTTAAGTTTTATTAATTAAAAGGTTTATGTGGTATTTTCACAAATACGCATTTTACAAAGCTAATATAACATATATTATTATTTAAACAAACGTTTGCGAGGCTGTAATTTTGAATTTAGGATGAACGGCTTAGGGGTTTATAGGTTTTACCGTTGAATTATAAAACTAAACAACTGATGTTTTGGGTTAAAAATAATATAATGTAAAATAATTTAACTTGTTATATATTAAATAGCACTTTTTAATAGTGGCTTAATTTATGGAATTGAGAGAAAAGGGGACCGGATGGACATCCGGTCCAACTATGCAGGGGTAAGAGAAGTAGAATCAAGGGGGACGGATGGACTTCCGGGCCAACTATGCAGGGGTAAGGGGACTGGATGGACTTCCGGACCAATGCACAATGGTGGTCAATGCGCATCAAGAGGCGAAAAGCAATGCGGGAATTGCCCTTCACATTTTATTGATTATATTTATAGGGGTGGAAAATGATTATTTAAAAATATTGGAGGAGGAAAATAAATTACTCCGACTCCTCCTGGAAAATGCCAATGATTGGGAATTTATGCTCAATCCGGATGGGGATTTTTTATTCCTCTCCGATTCAGTTAAAAATTTCACCGGCTTCAGTAAAGAACAATTTATACATGATAAGCAATTTCTGAACTCTATTATCCATGAAGATGATAATTTGGATTTTATGAATTATTTAAAAAATGCACAAAACCAATCCGGAACAAGCCATTCTTTATCTTTTCGTTTTTATACTCGTACAAGAAATCTTAAATGGGGTGAGATAAAATTAAAGGCTCTTTTTAATGAACGTGGAAATTACCTGGGTCTTCGCGGGTCCATCCACGATATCACGCCTCTAAAAATGGCTTTAGGAAAAATAGAAAACATTACCGCTACCTCTCAGTATGAATCTGATTCCAAAAACAAATTCATGCAAATTGCTGAGCAGCGGGACAGGGAGCTCACTTCATCACTCTTAAAAATGTCACAAAAAAATGAGTTGCTCCGACATATCAAATCACAACTTGAAGAAACTGACCCCGGACAACCTGAACTCAGAAAAAAGCTTCGTGATATTGTATCCCGCATAAAAAACGAATCCCACACTCAAGGCCAATGGGATGAGTTTCGAGTATATTTTGAGAAAAGTCACCCTGGTTTTTTTCAACGTCTTACGCAACAATTCCCGGGTTTAAGCACCAAAGATCTTAAGCTTTGTGCCTATCTGAGGTTACACTTAAACACTAAGGAGATCGCCAATTTGCTGAATATTTCGCCAAAAAGTGCCGAGGTAAGCCGGGTGAGGTTGCGCAGAAAGTTGAGGTTGAATGATGGGGGGAATTTGTCGGTGTTTTTGTCGCGATTATAGGGCGAATTCGATTATTTACATGGGGGAATTCGATTATTTACATGGGCGAATTCGATTCGCCCTTACATTGGGAGGGGATTCCTAGCAAGCAGATTGGGCGAATTCGATTCGCCCGTACGGTTTGTTATGGTTTTGTTATGGTGTTTGTTTTGTTATTGTGGAGATTGGCCATTTCCTTGTAGAAATATTTTTCTGCGATCTATGTTCAATGTAAAAACAGATCTATACCGTCCGCTTACGAATCATGAAATTGGCCAAATGGTATTGCAAGGCTGCCAATGCGATAATTGGAATGATATTCATGTACACACAGACTTTCAACCCGAATATGTTCAACAAACGAGGTTCTCTGGTCAAATACGGCTTGGCAGGTTTACTGAAAACATATCTCTATTTGGGGGTATCACTTTTCATACGGGCATATACAATGCAACAATACATAATTGTATAATAGGCGATGATGTTTTTATACATAACGTA
>JAOUKG010000520.1 GCA_029882725.1 Cyclobacteriaceae bacterium | reverse complement strand
AGGTCAGAAATATTTTCATGAGTTTGCCTTAAAGATATTGCCTGAAAAACAAACAGATCAGTACAATCAAGGTTTAATGGAATTTGGAGCCCTCCAATGCAAACCTGCTTCTCCTGCTTGTGATGTATGCCCTATCGCAATAGGCTGTTTTGCACGTGAGCGGAATTTCATTGAAAAGTTTCCTGTAAAAACAGGTAAAACTAAAATTAAGAAAGTGGTTTTCAATTATGTGATTTTCGTGCTCAACCAAAAGATTTACATGCAAAAAAGGGAGGTTGGTATTTGGCAGGGGCTTTATGAGTTTTTCCTTGTTGAAGGCAAACCAGTTTTAATTGATGCAGAAATCTCCAAATCCTTTCCTCAATTCAAAGAATTGACAATTGAAAAATCATCTTCAGAATACATTCATCAATTGTCGCATCGAACTATTCATGCTTCCTTTTATTTTGTTTACCTTAGTGATAATTATAAACAGCATAACCCTGAAAGTTTTTATTCATTGGATGAAATTGAAAATTTACCAAAGCCAGTATTGATTGAAAAATTCTTCAAAGGGAATTTGATTGAGGGTAAATGATTTAATTTTATTATTTTTGTGTTAATTTTAAAGATATGAGCGGAGTAAACAAAGCAATTTTAGTTGGGAGGTTGGGCAAAGACCCGGAAGTGAGGCGTCTTGAAAGTGGTATAGCAGTGACGAGTTTTTCAGTAGCTACATCCGAAACTTATAAGGACAGGAACACCGGGGAGCGAGTGGAGCAAACGGAATGGCACAATGTTGTTTTATGGCGTGGTTTAGCCGAAGTGGCCGAAAAATACCTTCACAAAGGTGATATGGTTTATATAGAAGGAAAATTACGTACACGATCCTGGGAAAAAGATGGGGTTACACGTTATACTACCGAAGTGGTAGCTGATAACATGACCATGTTGAGCACCAGGTCTGAGGGCCAGGGAACTTCCCAGCAATCACAGGAAAGATATAGCTCCAATACAGGTAATGCCAACACACAGCAGGTAAGTGAACCTCAAGGGGGCAGTGCAAGTAGAGCAAATGAAGAAGTTGACGATCTACCATTCTAATTATATGTTTGACAAAATATTTTGTTATTGGAAACAATAGACGAACCTCCGAGTCAGGATTTTTTGATTTTGTTGGCAGGTACCGATAGTTCCTTCCTGATTATTTCAGGGGTTGTATTGCTGATTTTATTATTTTTCAGTGCTTTGATTTCAGGTTCTGAAGTGGCTTTTTTTAGCTTAACATCCGAGCAACTGGATCTATGTAAGTCGGATAATCGTCTCAGTAACAAGCTGTTGCTAAAATTGGCGAGGAAACCCAGACTTCTTCTGGCAACTATTCTGATATTTAACAACCTAGTAAATGTTGCGATCATTACCCTAAGTACGGTAGTAATGTGGAATATTACCGGGGGACAGGAGTATGATAAATGGATTACAGCCGCAACAACAGCAACCGTAACTTTTGCAATAGTATTTTTCGGGGAAGTATTGCCTAAGATATATGCTATACAGAGTAGTTTAACTTTGGCTCGTTTCGCCTCTCCGGTGTTAAGTGCCTTTCAGTTTATATCATATCCTCTCGCCTTCTTACTTACAAAAGTGAGTTCTGTAATTGAAAAAAGGGTTGAACAAAGAGGATACGATATTTCTATCGATCAGATGAACCGTGCATTGGAATTGACTACCAAACACAATGAATCTACGGAAGAGGAAAGGGATATTTTAAAAGGAATTGTAAATTTTGGGACACTTACTGTGACTCAGGTGATGAAAAGTCGTATTGATATAACGGCAATAGATAAGGAAATTGATTTTCATGAGCTCATGGATAAAATTAATAAATCCGGATTTTCACGAATACCTGTTTATGAAGAAACCATCGACAAAATTAATGGAATTCTTTATGTAAAAGATTTATTGCCCTATGTGGAAAATGAAGAAGACTTTGAATGGCAGGAATTGATAAGACCAGGTTTTTATGTGCCTGAATCGAAGAAAGTAGATGCCCTGCTGAAAGATTTTCAGGAAAAAAGAATTCACATGGCCATTGTTGTTGATGAATATGGAGGCACCTCTGGTCTGATTACTTTGGAAGATGTTATTGAGGAGATTATTGGAGAGATAAATGATGAATTTGATGAAGATGATATTATTTACAATAAATTAGATGATAATACGTATATTTTTGAAGGTAAAACGCTGCTGAATGATTTTTGTAAGATCATCGATATAGAACCTTCGGAGTTTGATGAAGTAAGGGGGGAAAGTGAAACAATTGGAGGTTTGTTACTGGAGATAAATGGGAAATTACCCACTGTTGGAGAAAGGATTGTATTTGATCGATTTGTTTTCACAACTGTAGCTGCCGATCAAAAAAGGATCAAACGTGTGCGCATATTGATCCAAAACTTAAAATAAAATGAATAAGAGAAGTGTTATTTATCTGTTTTTGGTTATTTTAATTGCCTTGACGGGATGCGAAACAAATTATTTACCCAAACCTAAAGGATATAACCGACTTGACCTTCCTGATCATAGTTATCAAAACTTACCCGATACTTTGCCTTATACATTTGAATTTTCCAAACATGCAAAATTACTAAGTGATACTTCCTGGATTTCTGAAAAGGACTGGGTTGAAATTTATTATCCTAACCTTAGAGCCAATATTCACATTACTTACAAAAGAGTAAATAATGATACGGCTCTTCTGAAAGAGTATTTTAGTGATTCTTATACCCTTACCTCCAAGCATCAAATCAAAGCTTATGCTATTGACGATATCATTATGACCAGCCCATTTGGGAAAACATTTTCTATTGCAGAGTTGGATGGGCAGGTTCCCAGTCAATTTCAATTTGTTTGTACAGACTCTGTAAGACATTTTTTGCGAGGTGCCTTGTATTTTGATACTAAAATAAACAACGACTCACTTCGCCCGGCCATTGATTATATGAAGATTGATGTACTTCAGATGATGAATACACTTCAGTGGAATGAAGATTACAAATTTCAATAATTATTGTAAATAAATTTGAAGGGAATAGGGCGGAAGGTTGCGAGTGTTTATATTCAATTGTAGTTTTTTGAGGGTTTAAAGAGCATAAAAGAAAAGGATTTAGGTTAATAAATTTGGAGAGGGGGCAGTCTGAATTTTTTTTTTAATATTTTTA
>JAOUKG010000519.1 GCA_029882725.1 Cyclobacteriaceae bacterium | reverse complement strand
CCTTGGAAGAATCCTGTAAAACGATTTGTCTCCTTGTTTATGTTAAATTCTGAAATCCACTCGTTAATCTTTGAAAAAACTAAATGGTTATACTTATCAACTTCAGAATTGCCATCAAATTCTGAAGCAAAAGCAGCAAGTGAAATCTTATCATCGGGGGCTTTAATCCACCTTAATACTGAAACAATAAAAAGAACTGCCTTTGAATTTTTTAACAATAAGGAATCACCCGAAACAATGTCGTAAACTACATTTTCTTTGGCTTTCTCACTTTTTGAATACTTAAGAAGGTATTTGGCTACTGCCTCTCCTTCACTTCTCTTTCTAACCAAAACAGCGATATCTTTTGCCTCTACACCTTTTTCCTGTACCTTTTCTACTACACCTACCAATCGCTCCATGGCAGAAGATTCATAATCGCTTTTGGTTTTACCACCACAATAATTTAACTCAACATATCCTGAAGTGTTATCCAATGATTTTGGCTTTTCCTGGCTTATATCCAAATAGGCTGATTCGAATTGTAATTCTATCTTGTTTTTTAAATCCTCTTCAACACTATCCATCAGGGTATCCAATCTGGTTTCTTTTACCCTCGGTAATATTGAACTAAAACAATGATTATTAAACTCAATAATATGATAGCCACTGCGATAATTGGTTATCAATGGCTCGTTTATAACATCTGTAAATTGAAGTTCCACACCGGAATTCAATAAATTTAAATCTCCCCCTCTCCATCTGTAAATGGATTGCTTAACATCTCCCACAATAAAATTCTTGTACCCCTGGGATACAGAATTTTCTATAAGAGGGTAAAAATTAGCCCACTGAAATGCCGAAGTATCCTGAAATTCATCAATTAGAAAGTGATCATACCGATTTCCTGTTTTCTCATATATAAAAGGACTTTCATAACCACCCGTAATTTCTTTTAAAAATTCATTGCTATCTGAAATAAGCATAATGTCATTTTCAGATTTATACTCATTGATTTTGTGCAAAATTTCAGATAATAATCCGTAATTATTAAAGTTATTCAATATAGCTTTCGCCGTAGAATATGCAGAATTATTGATAGTAAAATACTCCTCATATTCTAGAAATGAGTCCATTAATCCGCTTTCTGCAGCCCTGTCAATTTGATTCTTGACTTTCGATGACTTCGCTCCCCATGAATTAATGTCATTCATTGCTTTTGAAAGGTTGGCTTTTGAAAGGTCGGGATCTTCGCCAGCACATAACTGCAAAAGGGCCGTTCCAATACCTCGCGACAAATCGGAGGGCTCCAATCCTTCCTTTTTAAGAGCACTAAGTGCTTTTTCCCCAAAGTATTTAAGCTTTTCTGTATATTCTTTTATCTCTTCCCGAAGTCGATTTTGAAATTTACCCATCGCTTCATAAGAAGACTCCTTAGCAAGCACACCTTTAATTTCTTTAAAAGACTCTGAAAACAACTCCTCTCCCAGCTGTTTGATCTGCCGCGACAAATTGGTGTTTTTGCCTTCATCGGCTACCTCAAGTGCAAACCGAACCAACCAATCTGTTAACTCTTTGTGAAGCCCTGCCTCTTCTATCAACCGGTCAATAGCTTCTGTTAAAACAGTATCACTGTCCAATTCCAATCTGTAATTCCCCTGAATACCCGATTCCCTTGCAAATGACCTTATGATTCTCTGAAAAAAAGAATCAATAGTACTCACTGAAAATTGCCCGTAATTGTACAATATATTATTTAAAACATATTTACAACGTTCTTTGAATTGTCGGTCGTTCAATCCTGTTTCACTTTTCAGTGAATCACTTTGGAAGTCATCTTTCCCACAGGAATAATCATAGAGTCTGGAAATAATCCGTGATTTCAACTCCTGGGTAGCCTTATTAGTAAAAGTTACAGCCAATATATTTCTAAAATCCTCTTTAAGAGCCAATGAAATATACTCCTTACTGAGCACGGTGGTTTTCCCAGAGCCTGCAGATGATTTATAAATGGTTATGTATCCCAAAGTAGTTTCCCTTGTTTGTGTTTTCAGAAATTTATCGAATAAAACATGTTAAAAACCTCAAATCCTAAACCGTCCGATATCAGACAGTTTATTCCATTATCGAACGGTTGTTATTCAGATATGGTGTAATAAAGAGCAAATTAAGCAATTTTATTAAATGGCATATTTATTGGCTAAATAGAAATTAAAATGATAAAACTAAAAGACTTAGACAAGTTCGTTGAATCGAGATTTCAAAGGACTTTCATTCTAAAAGGTATTGACCTGGAAATAGAACAGGGTGAGTTTGTGACTATCATGGGTCCTAGTGGAGCTGGAAAATCCACACTACTGAATATAATAGGAATGCTAGATCAGGCCTCACAAGGAGAATATTATTTTTTAGATGAACCTGTGCATAAAATCAAGGACAGGAAAAAATCAGAATTACATAAACATTATATAGGCTTTATTTTTCAAGCCTACCATTTGATTGACGAGCTAACGGTATATGAAAACATTGAAACTCCTTTATTATATAAGGGAGTGCCGGGTTCACAGCGAAAAAGTATGGTAGCTGAAATGTTGGATCGTTTTCAGATGGTAGCCAAAAAAGACTTATTCCCGGAGCAGCTATCAGGTGGGCAACAGCAATTGGTGGGTGTCGCAAGGGCTATAGTGGGGCATCCAAAACTTTTGTTGGCCGATGAACCTACTGGCAATTTACATTCAGAACAAGGTTTGGAGATTATGCAGATCTTTAAAAAATTAAAAGAAGAAGGAATTACTATAATACAGGTCACTCATTCTGAAGAAAATGCAAAATACGGAAGTCGTATTGTACGATTAAAAGATGGAGCCATTGAAAGTGATGAAAAAATATAATAACATGAAAACCCGTTGTATAAAATTACTATTAATCCTATTCACTTTTCCTGCATTTAGTCAGGAGAAAATGACTTTAACATTCGAGGAAGCCGTTAATATAGGTCTTACGAATAATATTGAACTTAAAAAACAAAATAACCAGCTTATTTATAATGAAAAATTGGAAAAGTCGGGAATGATGAGTTTGGGGCCCTCTCTGAATTTCAGGACACAGGCATGGAAGACATCCGGGAACCAATTTATTGAACAAGAAGCCCGTGTTGTACAAGATGCTAAAACCAACAGTGTTTACGGAGGTTTTTCAGCAAATTGGACAGTATTTGGA
>JAOUKG010000518.1 GCA_029882725.1 Cyclobacteriaceae bacterium | reverse complement strand
AGCGGCGTCGAGCGCAAAAACTTGCAACAATGGAGATACACCGTACAAAATATTCCCTTTTATCAATGGATTACATTGTAAAACGGAACTCGACGAGGCTCCTCCACTATTATAGGTCCAGGCCACTTCAATCTGGTCTGTGTTTTCTTTGTTGAATTGGTCCAGAGAGCTGTAATGTGTGCGGGCAGGATCGCCCAGGTAGTGCTCCCAGGTTTTGTGATGGTTGACCGTTTGTTTAGTTTTTGTTGTGCAGGAAGTGATTAAAATTAGGAAAGTAAATAAAAGACCTACATGTATTTTCATAATTGTAATTTCAATAGATTTGAAGTAGATCAAAAATCGCAATTAAAATTTCATTTTCCCAAAGAATTGATACAAGCGGAATTCTAACCCGGTTTAAGCGAAATATTAAAATTAAACACTCGAATAGCAAGGATTAATCACTAAATACACACCGTAAATGACTATACTCTTGTAATTGGCCTATGGTTCACAATTATTTAGTCACATATTTAACAATATTTGGAAGTTTAAATTTTTTATTAATTTCTAGGCAGGGATCTGGTCGCCATTTTTTTTCTATAAAAGGTTTTAAAAATGATTTACAGTGAACTAACATATTACCAAAAACTTCAAGCAGTACAGCTGACCCCACCGGCCCAAGTTTTTGTTCATTTTTTAAACAATGAGCTTCTAACAGAACATACAAAAATAACGGAGTATGTTGAGATAACTTTTTTGCAGTAGCCTTATCAATACAACCCTCTATAAGTATATTATATATACATTTTTCATCCACAGGTTTAAACTTGCATCCCTTTTTCAGAAATGCATAGGCAACCCTTTGGCCTGAAGGCAATGTGAGTACATATACACGAAGGAGATTTCTGAAGGCCAATGATCTATCATCTTCAGATGCAAATTTACCAACCACAGGATTAGGTAAACGTATAAGTTCATCTGTAAATAAATGGTTTATAGCCTTTGTCTTGGAATAATTTTGACATGGATCCACATCCAAAAGAAATCTCCAAAAATGAACAATAATTTAACTAGTAGCAAAAACAGAATTACAAACAGTAAACAATACCCAAGCATTGGCATTTTTTGCCGTTTCACCTGAAAATTGCCCAAGCTTGGGTATTGCTTTATAATATTTTGTTTTTGAAATTATAAACGTATTAAATACTCAAAGTTGGGAATTTTCAGAAGCAAATAATGCATAAAAGAGGGGAGTCGTTTAAAAGCCCCCTTTTAAATGAAGCCTTTGAGCGCACCAAAAGTTTTAGATGTTATATTAAAAAAACATTTCAATGAATTCAAGGCTATAAAAAGTATAGTTTCAATAATGTTTCACAAAAAAACAAAAATGATGGAAATGGTAATCGAAAACACCAAGCTAAATTCGGAGTTTCTAAAGGAATTAGGAACTAAAAGCAGCGACGAGGATCAGTATTCAATTAGGTTTGACAGGGCCTTGGTTAGTGGACTTTATAAAGTTCAATACGAGTTTAAAAGGAAAAGAATGCCTAGAATTCCTAGAATACCAGGCCTACATCATGTTCCTTTCGATCAAACAATAGACAGTCAATTTTCAGATACATCAGATCTCCTGCATGATATAAATGATGAAATGGATGATTTGGCAGATGCTGATGTTTCCTCTTTCCCAATGCCTCGAGGTAGGGAGGAGTTTAGATTGGATGTAGATGGTCATTATCCGCAAATGACAGCGAGTGGTACTATAATCTACGGAATAAAGCAAAGGTTTTATTGGATAGCATCTTTGGTTAAATCAGGGAAAAACCATTGGAAAGGAAACATATGGTACCGTCATGGATCTGATGTGTATTTTCCATACAATTCAATTGAGATCAAAGCGTATTCAAAATCGTTTGCCCCTGCCAAGCTAATGGTAACTTTCTATGGAAATAACGGATTTTCAAGAACAATTAAATGCCAACAAACTTCAAAATGTTTCGGAAAAGTTGAATTTGAATTTGATAAGGCCATTGATGCACCACGAGTCACTTCAATAGTAACCACAGAGCATCCCAACCACCCTGACAATATTGTTAATGAAACCCTTACTATAGAAGAAGTTTTTCATCGTTCTGGATTTAAGGTTAGCAAGACCGGAGCCGATGGGGTAATCCCTTTAAGTGCCCCAGGCCCTGACGAAAGGTGGAGCAACATGGAAATGCATGATGCTATGCAAATATATTGGTCCAAGTTTGCAGACAAACCACAATGGGCATTGTGGGTGTTATTCGCATCTATGCATGAAATGGGCAATAGCTTAGGAGGTATTATGTTTGACAGTATTGGCCCCAACCATAGGCAAGGCACAGCTATATTTGGAAATGCCTTTATTTCAAACCCTCCAGCTGGAGATCCTAATCCTGAGGCGTGGGTTCGCCGTATGCGCTTTTGGACCGCTATTCACGAAATGGGTCATGGTTTTAATTTAGCTCATTCTTGGCAAAAGGAATTGGGAATACCGTGGATTTCTACTTTGCAAAACGAAAGTGAGGCCAGATCATTTATGAATTACCCCTATTTTGTTTCAGGAGGACAAACTGCATTCTTTTCAGATTTTGAATACCGTTTTAGTGATTCAGAACTTCTGTTTATGAGGCATGCTCCAAA
Source organism: Cyclobacteriaceae bacterium (assembly GCA_029882725.1). GTDB lineage: Bacteria > Bacteroidota > Bacteroidia > Cytophagales > Cyclobacteriaceae > JAHEMU01. The sequence goes on along the minus strand of JAOUKG010000518.1, from coordinate 555 downwards.
AAAATATGTACAAATGGGCAATGCCGATTGGTTTGATAACCATGGCTTTGAAGATTTAGATGAATTCACCAACAATCAATACAATATGGAAATTCGCGTAAATAGACCTCAGGCAAAATATGATTTCTTAGAACCTATTGTATTGGAAGTTAAATTAAGAAACATCTCCAATGAACCCGCACTCTTTGATCCTGAAATATTGGATTCTGGTCATGATTTGGTTGTAATTATTAAAAAAGAAGGCAAACCAGCAAGACAATGGTCTCCTTATGCAAAATACTGTACACACACAAAATTGCAGACTATTGATCCTGATCAATCTATTTATAGATCTTTCTTTATTTCGGCTGGTACTAACGGCTGGGATCTGGCTGAGCCTGGCAATTATACACTTCAAGTAGCTCTGAAAATTGAAGAAAACTATTTAATTTCAAATACATTAAAATTAAAAATTGCGGCTCCTAATGCCTATGAAGAAGACCGATTGGCTCAAGACTTTTTTAATGATAGTGTAGGAAGAGTACTTGCCCTAAATGGAACCCGTTATTTCGACAG
>JAOUKG010000517.1 GCA_029882725.1 Cyclobacteriaceae bacterium | reverse complement strand
ATCCAACCCTTTATTGATTAGTACCCGGGCCACATCCGTTTTTTCATTTTCACAGGCCAAATGTAAAAGAGTTTCGCCCTTTCTGGATATATAACTTAATGGGGCTCCTTTTTCGAGTAACAACATAGACATTCCATCCCTACCTCTCAAGATAGTTTCCCTAAGATATTCAGGGTCGTGAATCACGGCGCCTGCTTCAATCAAAATTCTGGAAGTAGACAGATCATTGTTTTCAATGGCAAAGGGCAATCCATTAGACGCCGAAGCTCCTCTGCTTAATAATAATTCAACCAATTGTGCATCGCCTCTTTTTGAAGCTGTTTCAATTAATCCCTTTTTGCTGCCATCAGCACCTTTTTCAAGTAAAAGAGTGGCTAACTTCCCTTCATTTTTATCAATGGCAAACTCAATCCCTTCATTGGGGTCTCCTCCCGATTCCAATAAAAGTCTGGTCAATTCCATATTTTTATTTTCAACAGCAGATTTAACGAGTCCATTCGATTTCGCCTCTGCACCATTTTCTAATAATAAGCGGGTAAGGCCAAGGTTTTCTTCCGTTACCGACATTTGGATCAGTTTACTTCTATTGGCTTTGCCTCCATTTTTTATTGCAAGTTCTGCCATGGAGATATTCTGTTTCTCTATAGCAATTTCCAGGGCTTTATCTGCATCCCCTTTATTTTCCAATAAAAGTGTAGCCAATTTTATATCACCAGACTGGATTACATCTTCAAGAATATCATCTACTTTGGCACCCTTTTCCACTGCAATCTCCACCATTTCAGTGTTCCCAATCGTAAAAGCCTCTTTTAATCCGTCGGTTGGATTCCCTTTATAAGTAGTTATCACCTTTGTAAAGAAGTCAGTATCTCCTTTTTTAACAGCGTATTTAATAACCTCATCCCCACTCGCTCCATTTTCCAGTGCAAGTTCGATGTATTCGAAACTATCTTTATCCAACGCAAGATCAAGGGCCTCTTTGGCAGAAAATCCATTTTCCAGTGCTAACTTAGCGAGTTTGTAATCCCCTTTTTCAAGTGCTATTTCAAAAACCCTCGTACCTTTAAGTTTCACATCTTTGAGCAACAAATACTCAATCATTTCCATGTCACCCAGTTCAGATGCCTTTTCAATTCCTGGTACAAGGTCAGTTCTTCCCGTGGCCAATACATTGATCATTTCAGTGTCACGATTTTCAACAGCTTTTACTATGGGTTGACCGGCATTGGGATTAGCTCCTTTTGAAAGCAATATTGCAGCAAATTCATTTTGACGTTTTTCTACACAAATAAACAAAACAGAATTGCCTTCACTATTTTTAGACGATGGAAAAGCACCATTATTAAGTAACTCTTTTGCCATTTCCCATTGGCTGTTTTCAACTGCCAACACCAAAGGATTTTTCCCGCTTTTATTGGGAACATTTACATCGGCTCCCTCTTTTATCGCGGAATCGAATTCTTCTTGTTGTTTAGTCAATATGGCCTTTGATAATCGCGTTTCACCGGTTTCATCCAGAGAATTTATTCCCCCTGTTTGAGCGAAAACAATAAAAAAAGTACCGAATAAAAAGAATATTAATAACGAGTTTCTCAATTTCATGATTTATGTATTATATCACTTAATATCGTGAAAATTGATTTTGTAAACAACACTATTGTAAAATTACAACTGTTGACCTATTGAAATCCTCACGATAAAGGCAAATTTTAGTCTCCAAACACGATAATTCGGCTTTATTGAATTCTGAACTATTACCATCTATGCAGTAATAATCGATAGCATTTATAAGGCTAAAACCATTCAACGCATCAATAATTTCTGAAAATTCAGGAAAGTTCAAATGAATAATAAGTATACTTTCATTATAGGAAACGTAATACTTGGTTCTTATTTGGTCAAAGATCTCTATGGCAATATCTTTTATCTTTACTACCACAAAGCTATTACCTGTATTGATTTTGTTTCCGAATTGAAACCCAGGTGATATCCAATTTTCCTGAATGTTTGTTTTAAACTGAAAAGTTTTTGAAGACAGGAAAACTTTTTTCACTTGAACGGGGGTATCTGTCAAACCACCTATTATAGTACCCCAATTTGAGCGGGTAGTTTTCAAGATATCCTCTTTTTTTGATTTTACCTCATCATTTATCAGGTAAAAGTGTAAAGTTACCCTCTCCACATTTTCAGAATCAGAAATTGAAGAGGCAAAACTATTTCCCCATTGTGAAAGCGATAGGGAATCTTTCACATTCGAAATACAGCATTCATAATGATGCTCTTCCGGAGTGGACAAAATAAGTTTGGTTTGAATTTTTTCCAGACTCTCTAAGTGCTGGTTGTTTTCTACGAATGATTTTAATACTTGCATGATGACTAATAGTTTTAAAGTTTTAGTCATCAGGATTTTGAAGGCAGTGATTATTGATCTGTTTTTCAGTTGTAACTGCACATCAATTTGGCACCGTGGTGATCCACTCGGTTGCCGGACTTTTTATAGCCGCTCCTGATGTTAATGCAAACTTAATTACGGAAATTCGAATTTCAAACAGAAAGAAGATATTTTTTAATTTTTTTCTGGCTATCAGCATCACATTGTACAAGTGTCACAATATAAGGTTACGTTTTTTTAATACTAATGTAAAGACATCTGTATTTTCATGCCCATTTATTAAAAAAAAGGCAACAGGCATGATGTCAATCCACCAACTGCTGGTAACACCGTACACCTACGCCAAGGCGTAGGTGTACGGTGTTACCAGCAGTTGTTTTTTTGCTGTTAGCTTTTGGTTTATGATTTGGTTCCCCGATTCCTCGAAGGGAAAAGGAGGTTGGGGGCAAGCACTTAGTTTTTCCTCACCAACCTCACCCCGTTCCGGCTTTCATTTTTGTTTAGATATTTCAATTGAGAAAGCCCGGAACTGCCCCTCTCCATTTTCCACTGCGTTACAAATGGAAGAGGTGGCTCGCAACCCGAAAATCAGGTATCATAATTCGCTATGGATGTTTTTCATTGCAATGGTATGGTGAAGTAGCTTTATCCAACAAGAAAGTCCTTCAAAGAGATGACTTTTCAAATTCTGGAAATTGAGAATAATGAGTCACCCCTTCTCCAAATGGAACGAAGAGGAATTTTGGAGAAGGGGCCGGGGGATGAGGTTGGGAAAGGACAAGGAGCTTAGAGCCTCTTTCTCATGGTTTGAATC
>JAOUKG010000516.1 GCA_029882725.1 Cyclobacteriaceae bacterium | reverse complement strand
CATGCTGCATGATATCCCCCATAAACAACAAGGTGATTTCCTCGGAGCTTTGAGCGAACAAATTGGAAAACAATAGGAGAAACGGCAGTAATAGAGAAATTCTCATTTTATGTGATTTGTTGGATGGCAATAACGTAAATCTTGACGTTTTTTTTGTTTTTAATTCTATGATTTCCTTTAAAATATTGAAAATTGGTAAAATCATGGTAGGTGTGGTTAATTGTAAGGTAGGGGCAGACACGTTTGTCTGCCCACCTCTCCCCTCTGTTTGCCGAACCTTTAGGTTCAGCAAACAGAGGGGAGAGGTCATATTTCATATAAACATTAGACCCCTCTGGAGTCGTGTGTAGGGCATTCAGTTGTTGGGCTATACATATAGAACCTGTCGTAGGGTATCCTGTTATTGAGCTGTAGATTATAGAACCCCTAAAGTAAACCAGAGGTTTAACCGGATATGGGTTTACGTTAGTTTAATATCCACTGAATTACATCCTTTATCCTTGGAAATTAAATATCTTTGTGCCCCCAATACAAGTGTGGGTTTTGGTATAATGTGAAGTTGTTTTAAGCGTAAATTAGGTTTCTATGAACAAAAATAATAAAACAGTAGTAGTATTGTCGATAATCATTGTCTTGATTACCATTTTTGTGAATTATCTGGCCAATGCCCTTCCAATAAATGGAAAAACAACAGGCGAAATCAGTGATCTGTATCCAAATTTATTTGTTCCTGCCGGATTTACATTTTTAATATGGGGAGTTATTTACCTCGGTCTTTTAGTCTATGTTTTCTATCCCTTGATACACATAAAAAAAGAGAGTGAAGTAAAATTAGAGTCTTATTTTAGAGGGAAAATATATTTTTGGATAAGCTGTATTGCTAATATTTTATGGTTGCTAGCCTGGCATTATGACTTTATTTTATTGTCGGTGTTTTTCATGCTGCTTATTCTGATTTCACTTATTAAATTATGGAGTATTTATAATTCAGGAAATACAGAAGCTCCCTACCTGAAAATTCCAATAAGCATTTATTTTGGTTGGATTTCGGTAGCCACAATCACAAATTTTACAGCCCTGTTTGTTTCAAGAGGGTGGGCACCCACTGAGGGTGAGGCTTCTTTATGGGCAATTATTATGCTGACCATTGCATTTTCCCTGGGGTTATACATGCTGTTGGCAAGAAGGGATGTCTATTTTCCTATGGTGATTATTTGGGCATTCCTTGGTATTTCAGGAAAACAAATGACCAATGACATAATGGTTTGGATCATGGCCACTACTTATATTGTATTTTTATTGGTTTTTATCGTTTCTATTCCTGTAAAAAGGTGGTTGAAAGCATAGGGATAAAAAGTTGTAAACCTTGATCAATACCTTTTGCATAAATACAATATTGTTTTGACTGCAATTATTAGCAGATGTAAAAAAAATATTTTTAATTGGAATTGTTTTAAGTAAAATTTATCCATTATGAAATATTTCCCTTTGCTTTTTATCGTATGGTTTTTCTCTTGTTCTTCACCTTCCACAACTGAAAAGGTGGAGAGAAAACAGGAAGATTTTAAGAAAATTGATTTTCACTCGCATTATACTTTCGACAGGGATTTTCTTCTGCCATTGCTCAAAAAATGGAACATGCAAACGGTATTGGTGGATGTGCCCAAAGAAGACCTCGTTGAAAATGATACGATGTGGACAGCTTTGAAAAAACAGTACAAAAAACATCCTGAGCAGTTTTTTTTATGCACTGGTTTTGAATCTTCCAATATAGATGACCCTGAATTTGCCGATAAAATCATTGCCAAGCTCGAAGACGATTTTGCCAATGGCGCACGAATGGTGAAGGTTTGGAAAATCCACGGCATGGTAACCAAAGATTCTTCAGGTCATTATATTCAAATTGACGATGAGAGGATACAACCAATTTGGAACCATCTTTCCCAGAAGGGAATACCTGTTTTGGCTCATATTGGGGAACCGTTACAAGCCTGGAGGGTTTTGGATGAGAAAAGTCCTCACTATGGATATTATAAAGAACATCCGGAATACCATGCATACAATGATCCTGAAATACCCAGTTGGGAGACCATTATAGCTGCCCGGGATAATTGGATTAAGAAAAATCCGAAATTGACTATAGTAGCAGCTCATATGGGAAGTATGTCGCACGATCTTGATTTAGTAGCTGAGAGGTTGGACAAATTTCCCAATATGAATGTTGAAACAGCTGCCAGGTGGGGGGATATTGTATTACAAGATCCGGAAAAAGTGAGGAGTTTCTTTATTAAGTATCAAGACAGGGTATTGTATGGTACAGATTATGGCATTAACAACCCATTTGATGCCACCAAGGTTGCTAATGATGAGGGGAATCGGGATATGATAGATAAAAGAATGGGTTTACACTGGCAGTATGTAAGTGGTAATGATTCGTTATTATTTGACAGAGGAGACTTCCACCCTATGACTCACAGTATAAATCTCCCTGATTCAGTGTTGAGAAAATTCTATTATGAAAATGCGATGAGAGTTTTGGGCGGTTTATAATTATCAATTATCCATTATCAATTGATAATTAATAATGGATAATGGAGGGAGCCTTGTACTATCTATCTGTATTTTTTACTTCACTCCTCATACACTTTTTAAGCATTATTGGATTTACGGTTTAAATAAAAATCCCGATTGAGTATCGGGATTTTTATTTAAATAAGGTCAAAAATTTGTTTCAATAAATTAACTGCCAGGATATCCTGGGTTTTGAGCAATAGTAGCTTCAATATTTAAATCTATTTGATTTTGAGGAATAGGGAACAATACATTATAATCCTGAACATTACATGCCGGGTAAATTGGATTATTGCAATATTTCCTTACTCGTTCCAAGAATTTACCTGTACGTCTTAAAGTAATGTGGCGGAATTCCTCACCATACAATTCACGAGCTCTTTCGTCTAAAAGATAATCGATATCAACGTTTGCGGGATCAACCGGGGTTGCGTTGGCTCTGGCTCTAACTTCATTAATATCCTGAGCTGCCAAGGCAGTATTACCCAAACCGATATAAGCCTCGGCCCTTAACAAATAGGTGTCTGCAAGGCGCATAGCGTATACATCCTTATTATTATATCCTCCGCCTGAACGTGCAGGGTCTGTAAAATGATTTTCAGGATCAGAGTGTTTCATGAAATAAGGATAAATATATTG
>JAOUKG010000514.1 GCA_029882725.1 Cyclobacteriaceae bacterium | reverse complement strand
ACCCTTCACTGATAATATTTTAAATAATTTTTGCGTAAGGGAAAATACTGATATTTATTGATAAATATAATCATGATGTGATAAAAAACAATAATATTTAAATTGACTATATAAGTTGACAAATTCCAAACAAGTCTTGCATATAAACTTAAGTGGTTGATTTCACAGATACTAATCATTTATATAAAAATTCATTAATTGGAATAATTTTCAATAACAACGTTAATTTTACTTCAATAAACAGATATAGGGTTTAGTGGAGAACATCTTATAAACAATTAAGTATAATATGCCATTAAAAGTTTTTTTTAAACGGAAAGGAAGTTCTTTATATATAGCTGCTATTTTTTGTATTCTTTCCATATGTAATATATATACTATAAATGCCAAATGTTATTATGATGTTGGGGGCGAACAGGATAGTTTGACAGTATTGGATTCTACAATTTCTGATTTTTTTTATTATAAATCACTTTCTTTAAAATACAGTAAATCGAACCCAGACAGCAGCTTATATTATAGTCAATTAGCATTAAATAAAGGATTGAGGGATTCATTGATTCATGAAGTAGGTGTTCTCTACAATCTTGTTGGCTCTGTTTATATTGAAAAAGGGCAATACATTAATGCTTATAGGAATTTCCAACACGCGTTGGATTTTTCAATTAAATCAGATAATCTAACAGAAGCAGGAGTTGCATCTAATAATATTGGGAAGATGATGCTTGATTTGGGAGATCCCAATAAGGCAAAGAAATCCATGAGTAGTGCTATAAGCTATTTTCTGGAAGTTAAAGATACGGTGGGTATTGCCAAGGTATACAATAATTACTCAGATTACTACCTGACTTTAAGGCAATATGATAGTGCTTTATTAATGTGTGAAAAAGCTTATTCCTATTTTAATTTAAATGAAGACAAGTCGGAGTTATACTCAGTTTTAATGAAGTATACTAAGATTTATTCTGATCGGCAAGATTATGATGAGTCCTTGTTATATCTTTTAAAACGGGATAGTTTGTTGAACTTATACCCTGATGAATCCAAATTTTTTGAAACCCATTTGGATTTTGCTAAAGTGTATTCAAAGAAGGGAAATATCAAAGAGACAAAATCCCATTTGAAGTTATTGAGTAATATAGTAAATAACCCTTCGGTACGATTTTTAAAAGCTAAATACTTTTTATTAAAAGGTAAAAACAGCTTGTTTGAAGGAGATACCTCTCGTGCTGTTATTGAACTAAAACAGTCAGCAGACGGAATTGAGAATAGTTACACATTGGAGGATAGAGGTGAGGCATCCCAGTTGCTTTCAGGGATATTTGAGAATTTGGGGCAGTTGGTGGAGGCAGAAGTATACAGGATCAGGGCCTCAGCAATTCGGGAAAATATTAGGAATAATGAACTTTCGTTGAAACTTGAAAAACTAAATCTTAGTTTAAATTTGGCGAATTTAAGAGAGGAAAATCAAAAACTTCAATCTGAGAAAGAACAAGCAGAATCAATATTGATAATACTGTATTTGGTGATAATATTTGTAGTGTTGGTTCTAATGGTTATTTTTTATTTAAGATTGAGAAATAGATTGGAAGAGAGGATACACAGGAAAAGGGAGGAGCAAATAAGATTGCAGTTGGAAGAAAGTGAAAGGCGGAATAGGATGCTTATTGACGAGAGTATGATATCGATTGGTTTGCATGACATGGAGGGGGTATTAATTACTGTCAATAACTCAGGAGCCTCTTCATTGGGTTATACTCCGGACGAGTTGATAGGAAGAAATATTAAAGATTTAATACCTGAGAAACATAAATTGGCATTTAATCAATACTTGATTGAGATTGCAGAAAAGGGGAAAATTACAGGTTTCTGGAAAATGTTGGATAAAAATCAGAACGAAAAGTATTTTGTATTTCACAATGTTTTATTAGTTGAAGGAGATGATAAAGGGCGTGTTTTAGCCTCACAGCAAGACGTTACCGAATGGAAGCTTGTTGAGAAGTCGGAGAGGGGGATGCGATTGAAAATGGAGGAAATGTTGGAAACGTTAAATCAGGAAGTAAGAGCCAGGGAAGATAGTGAGAACAAAATGAGAACGGTAATAGATTTAGTTCCTCATATGATATATGCTTGTGATACTGAAGGAAGGTATGTTTTTGCAAACAGGTCATTTTCGGAGGCAATAAATACCCCTATTAATCAAATTGCCGGAAAAACGTTAAAGGAATTGACAGGGAGAGAAAGTAGTTTGATTGGGTATTTCAATGAAATAATAGAATCAGGGCGTCCAAAAATCATTCCTGATAATCATTTTATAGATTCAGAGGGTGAGACTCTTATTCTAAATGAAGTTATTACACCTTACAAAAATTCAGAAAATGCACCTCCAATATTTGTAGGAGTTGCTGTTGATATTACTGACCAGAAAAAGTTTGAACAAGAACTGATTACTGCGAAACAGGAGGCAGAAAGGGCAAATCAGGCAAAATCAGAGTTTCTTGCAAACATGAGTCATGAAATAAGAACCCCTCTTAATTCCATCTTAGGGTTTACTGAGATATTGATAAATCAGGAAAAAGATAAGACTTCTTTGGAGTATATGAACACCATTTTTTCAAGTGGTAAAGCCTTACTGTCGTTAATAAATGATTTGTTGGATATGGCGAAAATTGAATCCGGGATGATTGCATTGATGCCAGTTAAAGTGAACCCTGTAAAATTATGTAGAGAAGTTCTGGATATGTTTGGTGACGAATGTAAAAAGAAGATGATATCGATTGAATTTCATCCAGACGAAAACACACCTGATTTAATATTGATAGATGAAAACAGAATAAGGCAAATACTGACAAATCTTATTGGTAATGCGATTAAGTTTACCAGTGAAGGGAGTGTTGAGGTTAGTATTTCCCCGAAAAAATTTGATTTGAACTCACGGCATTTTGATTTAATACTGAAAGTAAAAGATACGGGAGTTGGAATTGCTAAGTCGGAGCAAAGTCATATTTTTGAAGCATTTAATCAGGGTAGCAAAGGGTCTTTGTTTTTGGGAGGAACCGGCCTGGGGCTTGCTATAACCAGAAGGCTTGTAGAGCTTATGGGTGGACGAATTTCAGTAGAAAGTACCGAGGGAAAGGGTAGTGAATTTGCTGTAGAAATCCCCATCAACTGGTATGGGGAAGAAAAGAAAAGGAAGGAAGATATTTTAGAATA
>JAOUKG010000515.1 GCA_029882725.1 Cyclobacteriaceae bacterium | reverse complement strand
CATTGGTGCACACTTTGGAAATTTTATAACGAAAGGCGAACAGATTAAGACACCTTGGCCCTCCACTGGGTTCGAGATGCCTATCGATGTAGCATTAGGCAAAATTCAAGTAGCTGAAATCTATGGCAATGGAGGCCAACAGGAGGTTTGGTACGACTTACTCAATTGTGGTTTCAAAATAATGGCTACAGCAGGCCCTGATTGGCATATTAAAGATACTCCAAGGGTATATGTGAACCTTGAGAACAAACCATTTACCCTTGATAACTGGAGAGATGGAATGCAAAAAGGTCGTAGCTTTATCACAAAGGGACCAATGTTGTTTTTTGAAGTCAATGGAAATCAACCTGGAAGTGATATCAATGTGAAAGGAAAAAAAACAAAATTAAATATTTCGGCTAAAGCTCTGACCCCCAAAGGAAATATACCTGTAGAAATCGTTTATAATGGAAAAGTTATAAAAACAGGAACGGATTTCGAAGAAACCATTACCATTGAGGAATCAGGTTGGTTGGCTATCAGAACTGAAGGAGCTCATTCAAACCCTATTTTTATCAATTTCAAAGGTCGCCCTGCCGGTATGGCTGAGCCTGCTCAACGGTTTATAGACATCACAAACCAATTTGAGAAATGGGTAAATACTAAAGGGCTATATTATACAGAAGAGCAAAAAACAGAGGTATTGAATATTCTGGAAGAAGGAAGGCAAGTATATAGGGATATCATTCTAAGAGCTGAAAAACGAAAACCTAATTAGTAATCCCATGAATTACTTTCATTTTTTCATATGAAATTTGTCTCAAAGTAAATAATACATAATGCTATATATAACAATTAGGCAAACAAACAACCACTATCTATTTAACTCATGTTTTGATTATGCTTTGACAAGCTAATATTTTCTATAATTAATTTACTTGTAAAGTATAAAAATTTTAGGTTGGTAAACATTCAACAACTTCTGTTGCCATAATAAATACAGATTTGTTTTAATTGGATTCTTCTCCAGGAGATGCTTGCCATATTCTATAAACAAACTATAATTTAACATTAAAACTAAACCAAATAGTACTGAATCTGGGTTAATTCCTTTACATAGCAGATCAAAACTTCGTATCTTTACTGTTATAAATTCTATTGAAGCACCCCATGAATATAAAACTGATTACACTCTTTTTGCTAACTGCCTTGTTTCCTGCACAACGTAGTTTTTCACAGTCACAAAATACAAATGACCCATCAAAGGCTCTCCCCGTTTTTGAAAATGGAGAGGCACAAATTGTGGATGCCTTTAATACACCCGACCAGTGGATTCGGCATGACCTTTGGGTTGAAACAGAATTTGATACAGATGGAGATGGTAAACCCGACAGAATGCATGTTTCGGTAACAAGACCTTATCAGACAGAAAAAAATGGATTGAAGTTACCGGTAGTTTATGTGAGTAGTCCATATTTCGCAGGTACAGCAAAAGATGCGGATGGATTTTTCTGGAATGTACAACATGAATTAGGTGCCACTCCTCCTCCCAGAATTCACGTAGAGGTGGAACGAAGGGGAGTTCGACCCATTATTTCCAACTCTCATATTAAAGAGTGGGTGCCCCGTGGGTATATTGTGGTTCATAGTTCCTCACCGGGCACGGGACTATCACAAGGATCACCAACTGTAGGAGGCGATAATGAATCCCTGGCCCCTAAAGCTGTTATAGAATGGCTAAGTGGTAAAAACAACGGATACACTACTCCCGACGGGCAAGAGCATGTTACCGCATTTTGGTCAACCGGAAAAGTAGGTATGACTGGTACTTCCTACAACGGAACATTACCTTTGGCAGCAGCCACAACCGGTGTTAATGCCTTGAAAGCGATCATCCCCATAGCGCCAAATACTTCCTACTACCATTATTATAGATCCAATGGCCTTATAAGAAGTCCCGGAGGATATCTTGGAGAAGATATAGATGTGTTGTATGATTTTATTCATAGTGGGGATGAATCCAAAAGGCCTTATAACAATGAAAAGATCAGGGACACAGAAATGGCCAACGGAATGGATAGAATTACCGGAGATTACAATGAATTTTGGGCCGGAAGGGATTATCTGAATGATATGGATTCCATGAAAGCAGCTTTATTTATGTCGCATGGTTTCAACGATTGGAATGTAATGCCCGAACATAGCTACAGGATATATGCCAAGGCCAAAGAAATGGGGCTTCCTGTACAAATCTATTATCATCAAAAAGGGCATGGTGGACCACCTCCTATGAGTATGATGAATCAATGGTTTACGAAATATCTTCACGGTATTGATAACGGAGTGGAAAACAACAAAAAAGCCTGGATTGTCAGAGAAAAGGACGATGCAAGTACACCAACAGCCTACGATGATTTCCCGAATCCTACGGCGGGGCAGGTAGTTCTTTTCCCCGGTAAGGGCGGCAATAAATTGGGCCTTTTATCCATGGAAAAAAGTAAAAGTCCGGGTATTGAAATGCTAACAGATAACCACACAATAAGTGGTTCTGATTTAGCTAAAAGTAAAATGTCTCAAAACCGATTACTTTATACCACTTCAATACTTCAAAAGCCTGTTCACCTGTCGGGGACTTCAACTATAACTATCAAATTATCCAGCAGTAAACCCGCTGCCAATTTATCTGTTTGGCTGGTGTCCTTACCCTGGAATAATGAAGAAGGAGCCCCCATCACCGAAAATATCATTACCAGAGGTTGGGCCGACCCGCAAAATTATTATTCAATATCTGAATCCTCCCCCCTAACCCCGGGAAAGTTTTATGAGCTCAAATTTAACCTGCAACCCGATGATCAGGTAATACCTGCAGGACAACAAATTGGTCTTATGATTTTTTCAAGTGATCAGGAGTTTACACTTTGGCCGGAACCTGGCACTACCCTTAGCATCGACATGGGAGGCACCATGCTTAGCCTGCCGGTAGTTGGTGGAAAAGAAGCTTTTATAGAAGCCTTCAGGAGATAACAAAAGAAAAGTGTTCTTTGTATTGGTTGTTGGTTAATACCACAACCAATACAAAGAACACTTTTCAATAAAATATATATTATAAATTAAATATACAACTCGCCCGGTAAAAAGGACAAATTAATACTGTTACTCTTCAACAATAACAACTTTTTCCATTACATCACCCTGCTGAATCTGATCGATAATATCCAATCCTTCATATACTTT
>JAOUKG010000513.1 GCA_029882725.1 Cyclobacteriaceae bacterium | reverse complement strand
CCTCCTGTATTCCCCATATAATAGGTTAATGGATCGCCAACGACACCCGAAGCACATACGGAACGTCCTCCCCTGAAAGGCCCGATATTCCGGTATTTTACTGAATTAAAAATTGTATTCAATTCCTGTGCAAACACAGAAAACGACAGTAAGAAGGATAAGAAAAAGAGGGTGAGATTCTTCATAGCAATGGTTTTTGTATACGAGGTAAATATAGGGATATGGGAGTGAAAAACAATCTAAAAAATAAAGCATCAAAGTACCGAAGCAAAATAATGAACAGATTGATTAGGATTGTTGCTGCACGAATCGAACCCATGGAGATAAAGTCAAATATTGTTTCCATGTCAATCAATGCTTCTTTCGTCCAAACAACCTTGCAACGAATCATTTAGTACTCTTGTTTTTAAAATACTTACGAACCTCATCTTGTGTATAGACCTGACCTTGTTGAATGTTTAACTCAGATCTCAATATTTTTGATTCAATATCCTGATTCATCCTATTTTCATACAACTCTTTTGATGCTGATTTTCTCAATTTTTCTATTTTTTTAATCATATCATCATCTTGCATACTTAGCCAGTTTATCAATTCTATTTTTTTAAGAGCTAAATCCATAATTCATTATGTTAAACGATAAAATAAAAATTGAATATTCATACTATTGCGTTGACTTCCTGCTTTTTTCCTTTTCATTTTCATGCCCCTCTAAACCTCAATAAACAAATATAACATTTTAGCATCATTTTTATTTTAAGGATTATTATTCTTCATGGAGAGGAGAGCATAAGCCATCACCATCTCAACCCATGATGCAATTTAGTTAACGGAAAAGTTTATATCCGTTTTTAAACGTTTAACTGAACATGTTAAAATATTAAATTGTAACATGTTTCCATTCCCGCTCCACTAAATCCCACAAGTTTCCATATAGATCTTCAAAAACAGCCACCTTGCCATAAACCTCTTCACTGGGACCTCTTATGATTTTTATATCGTGATCCAGCAGGTTTTGGTAATCCTTTTTAAAATCATTGGTATGTAAAAAGAGGAATACCCTCCCCCCTGTTTGGTTCCCTATTCTGCTCCTTTGTTCTTCGGTCGCTGCTTTTGCAAGCAGTAAAGAACAGCTATTCCCTCCTCTGGGAGTTACCAAAACCCACCGTTTTGTTTCCGACAAAACGGTATCTTCCGTAAGCACAAAATTCAGTTTCTTCGTATAAAATTCTATGGCTTCATCGTAGTCATCAACTACAATGGCAATTTGGGCTAGTCTTTGTTGGATAGAGATTGACAATGCTTTTTAATTTTTATCTGTTCAAAAAATGAAAAAAATCACTTACGTTGTACGTTGTTTTACAACACCTGTCGTAACCAGTTATTACTAGATTAATAGATCAACAGGATAATACACTGAATGGTGTAAGACAAAAATAGTATAGATTAGTACGAAAACAATATTGGAACCATATTTTGAAGATTAAAAGCCTGTTTGCCAATTTAGTTGCTAAAGTTTTGTAATTTTCGAATACACAAATAACACAATACAAATGTAACTGATGTATCCCGTTAATGATCTTTCCCGCAACCTTCCAATAACTTGCATGAATTGCAAAAAGAAAGAACATTCCCTGTTTTTAGAGCTTAATCAGGAAGAATTAAATATTCTCAATGAAAAGAGGTTCTGCATAAGCTATTCCGAGGGAGAATATATATATAAGCAAGGAATGAAACCCGACTATTTGATTTGCCTGAATTCGGGGAAAGCCAAAATCACTAAACTTACCTCCAGTGGTAAAACACAGATAATAGGCCTTGATAAACCTGTCGACTTTCTTGGAATATACGACTTAACAAGTGATACCCCTTATACAACATCGGCCATCGCCCTTCAAAAAACCAATGTTTGTCTTATTCCAAAAGCTCAATTGATAAAGGTTATTGACCACAATCCTGAATTCGCAAAAAAGATAATAAGCTTATTTGCACAAAAAATTAATGAAATAAATTCCAGATTAATAAATCATACTCAAAAAAATTTAAGAGGAAGGCTCGCAGATACATTGCTTTACATCCATGAAACTTTTGGCTTTGAAAAAAAATCGAAGTTTCTGGACATTCAGTTAAAACGAAGTGAAATTGCTGAACTCTCTAATATGGATGTTTCAAATGCCAGTAGAACATTAAGCGAATTCGCAGCAGAAGGAATTATTGGCCTGGAAGGAAGGAAGTTTGAGGTATTTGATATCTCCAAACTCAATTTTATCAGAAACCAAGGTTAATCCACGCCTCTCTTTATAACTTTTTTAACAAAAAAAAGGCCTTTCTCCATGGAAGATAAAAACCTGTTGCACAACATGTTTTGGCCTGTTTAACACCAAGTTATCTGAAAATTTTTCATGCTATACTTGCAGCTAAAGCTGAATTATTCGTCTGGTGTCCACATGTAATGGAACTCTCAGGAATAATCAGCATTGGCCTAAATTATCGGGATCATTTTTCGAAATACCTAAATTACTAAATCGTTTCGTATGAATTCAAATGTAAAAAAAGAGGAGATAACCAGATCGGGTATTGATTATTTTATGAACCCCAAGAATTGGTGGGGACCCCTAACATTCATTTTAATTATCAGCCTACTGGGGGTGGGAATGATTGGATATCAAACTTACAATGACGCTCCCCCCATGACGGGATTCAAGTCGAGCTCCGGTGAGGTGGTCATTGATAAAACAACCATAGTAAATGGACAGTTGGTTTTTCATAAGTATGCCTTAATGGAGTATGGAAGCATGTTTGGAGACGGAGCCCAGCGCGGACCTGATTTTACGGCCGAAGCATTACATTATGTGGCTGTTTATATGAATGAGTACTACCTGGATTTGTTTTCGAAGGAAAATGGCAGGGAGGCTACAGATATGGAGCAGCGAATAATAAAGGAGCAAACTGCTGAAGAATTAAAAGTTAACAATTATCAAGAAGACGATAATATAGTTCAACTGACGGCAGCTCAAACCTATGCGTTGAAAAAATTAAAAAATTATTATGTTGAAGTATTTACAAATAAAGATTCTGAAAATGCATTCAACATTGAAAACTATATTAATGACAAACAAGAAATAGAAGATTTGAGTGCTTTTTTCTTTTGGGGTGCATGGGTTTGTGTAGCCGAAAGACCCGGAGAGAGTTTTAGCTATACCCACAATTGGCCC
>JAOUKG010000512.1 GCA_029882725.1 Cyclobacteriaceae bacterium | reverse complement strand
TTTTACCCTATTTGTGGTAAGCTTCTCTTTTATTGCTGCTACCTCAATTTCATCCATCTTAAAAGTAAAATAGGTATGATTATCATTTAACTCCAATTCCAGCCAGGCCGCTTCAGCAAATACAGTACTTACTGAAGATTCCAACAATATATTGTAAATGCTCTCTTCAGTTTGTTCTGTTTGAATTGATTGGGAAAGTTTCTGAAAGTTGCCAACCTCTTCAAGCTTTTGCTCAAAAACAGAGGAAGTTGGGAGGTTAAACAACAATACCAGAAGTGAAAAAATAGTATAGATTAACACAAATGCAATTAGGGCAACGAAAAACACATTGTCCATAAAATCCAAAAATGGAGTTCCACTGAATTGTCTCCAATGCTCTATCACCCACCAGATAAAATAGACAAGGTAAAACAACGCCAACGCCACTAGCAATATTCCTTTCCATTTCTGCTTAAAATTAAGGTAGGCTACCCATTTCATATTTGCCGAAAGGAACAAGCCCAATAAGACAAGGAAAATAAGGTAATAATTGTATATCCACGACAAAAATGAAAATGGAAGTACATTATAAATCAGACTTATCAACAGTGAGTATTGAAAAATTTTCCAAACCGTGATGAGAAATTTGGATTTTTGATAAAGTATCAATCTTCTAAATACGGCAAAGCACGAAATAAGAATGGCACTGAGTAACCCCAAATTCACCAAATAGACAAACTCCCTAAAAATAACGTATTGTGAAAGCGCAGATTCACCGATCATTAAATTAATCGTTCGAAAAAACAAGGATACAGCAGTGGTTATCAAACCTGTTACAAAAACACGCCACAACAAATCAATGAAATTAACATTTTCTGTTTTTTCTATTTTTACTTTATAAAATATAAAAAGAAATAACAGAAAACTATTGAAGGCAATAACCGGAATTTGTGGGTTAATATCAGGCTCCATGTCATTTTCATAACTAAAAATGACTGAGATATCAGTAAAGGTCATAGCAAGCCAGGAAATCATGGCAAAAAACGCACTAATCCTGGTTATAACCTTATGTGAAATCATATTTACCTGAAATTTACACTATGAATCGTTTCAATTACAAATTAACTTAACGACTGCTGTAATTCGGAGCTTCCCTAATAATATGAATATCATGAGGATGACTTTCGGCTGCACCTGCAGCTGTAATTTTTACAAATTTTGCCTTATTTAGTTCTTCAATAGTAGCCGCTCCACAATACCCCATCCCTGCTCTAAGTCCTCCAACCATTTGGTATAGCACTTCAGAAACCAGACCTTTAAAAGGCACACGACCCACAATTCCCTCAGGGACTAATTTTTTGATATCATCTTCAGCATCCTGAAAATAACGATCTTTAGAGCCTTCATCCATCGCCTCTACAGAACCCATACCACGGTAGGTTTTAAACTTTCTTCCTTCGTAGATAATCATTTCTCCCGGAGCTTCTTCGGTACCAGCCAACATTGAGCCTATCATAACACAGGCACCACCCCCTGCAAGGGCTTTTACTATATCACCCGAAAAACGAATTCCTCCGTCGGCAATAATAGGTACTCCTGAACCCTGAATGGCTTTTGCACACTCATATACGGCAGAAAGTTGTGGCATACCTACACCAGCAATTATTCTGGTAGTACAGATACTACCAGGGCCAACTCCTACCTTAATTCCATCTGCCCCTGCTTTTACAAGTGCCTTTGCCGCATCTCCTGTGGCAATGTTACCCACCAGCAGCTGTAAGTCAGGGAAATTCTTTTTAACTGCCTTACAAGCATCAATTACACCTTTTGAATGACCATGTGCCGTATCGATACTCACTACATCTACTCCTGCCTTAACAAGAAGTTGAATTCTATCCATAAGGTCGGGAGTAACTCCTACAGCAGCACCTACCCGTAAACGGCCAAATTGATCCTTACAAGCAAAAGGTTTGTCTTTTTTCTTTAAAATATCTTTGTAAGTAATTAATCCTGTAAGTACCCCATCCTTGTTAACAATAGGAAGTTTTTCTATTTTAAATTCCTGAAGCATATCTTCAGCACGCGCTAAATCACTGCCATCTTCAGCAGTTATCAGGTTCTCAGTTGTCATTATATCTTTTACCGGTATCGTAACATCTTTTTGAAATCGAAGATCACGATTCGTAATAATTCCCAATAGCCGATTATTGTTATCTACTACAGGAATTCCACCAATTTTATATTCAGACATTATTGCAAGAGCATCAGATACCAATGCGTCTACATGCAAAGTTATTGGGTCTAAAATCATCCCACTCTGGCTTCGCTTTACTTTTCTGACTTGCTCGGCTTGCCGTTCCTTAGTCATATTTTTATGAATGAAACCCAGACCGCCTTCCAGAGCCATGGCTATAGCCATTTCGGATTCAGTAACGGTATCCATGGCCGCAGAGACCAATGGAATATTCAATTCAATATTTCTGGAAAGTTTGGTTGCTGTACTTACATCCCGAGGTAAAACTTCAGAATATTCTGGCAACAAAAGCACATCATCATAGGTGAGTGCTTCAAAAAGGAATTTGGATTTTTCTATCGACATGGTGCAAATAATTCATGATATTATTTGCGGGACAAAATTACAGGGATATTATCACACTACCAAAAAAGTTTCAATATTAAAAATATTGTCGCGTAAAGACGTAGCATGCTACATGCTACGAAACTCTACGGTTTCATGTGTTTATGGTATGAGACGTAGCAGGTACGATATTCTACGGTTTCATATGTTTTTGGTGTGAGACGTAGCCTGCTACGTCTCTACGGTTTTACGCTACAATCAAAATACTGGCAAAGGCTGCGATTCCTTCCTCTCTACCTAAATAACCCATTTTTTCGTTGGTGGTGGCTTTTATGGAGATCTGATCCTCCTCAACTCCCATTACTTCCGCCAGGCAAGCACGCATTGCCAGTATATGTGGATTGATCTTGGGCTGCTGCAAAACAATTGTAGAATCAACATTGCCAAGCTCCCAACCTTTCTCCCGAATAAGCTTCATAGTTTCCCTGAGCAATTTTTTACTGTCAATCCCTTTATAGGCGGGGTCCGTAT
This sequence comes from Cyclobacteriaceae bacterium, assembly GCA_029882725.1. Classification (GTDB taxonomy): domain Bacteria; phylum Bacteroidota; class Bacteroidia; order Cytophagales; family Cyclobacteriaceae; genus JAHEMU01. The sequence continues at coordinate 131 of JAOUKG010000512.1, read as the reverse complement.
CAGGAAAATGAAAACCAATATCCCTAAGATTGGCCGCCCCCAAAAGTGCATCGCAGATTACGTGAATGAGTACATCGGCATCTGAATGACCCAGAGCTCCCTTACTATGAGGTACCAGAATTCCACCTAAC
>JAOUKG010000821.1 GCA_029882725.1 Cyclobacteriaceae bacterium | reverse complement strand
AATGTTTCCGTTCCTGAAAAGTTGATAGTATAAAGACCTGGTTTAGCATTAGAAAGAGTCATAGGAATCACTGTCTGATCATATTGGTTGAGGGATCCATAAGCATTCAGGATCAATTCTTCAGAAGTAGCTGCTAATGTCGAAATACTATGTATTGCATTGGGGAGTTTTACAGCATCATTTTGGTAATCGAAATCGGGAGAAGATCCCTCTTTAAACCAAACTATCCCCTCATCAGTCTCCTCATTTTCATTAGTAAGCGTAAAATATAACCTATTAGTATAATTTTGTTCGGTTCTGAGCATCGATGTAGAGGAAGTCACTTTATCTGTCGATAACAAAGTAATTTGTGCACCATCCGTTCCTCCATTTTTTATCCAGAAACTTTGGCCTGGAGCTATTAACGGAGAGGCTCCATCGCCTCTGACCACATATGCTGAACCATTCCAAACCTGTACAGTTGAAATCGATTTTGCTGACCATGAAATTGTAGAAAGATAAGGATTAGCAACATAATTCCAACCATCTAACGTTATATCAGGAACAGCGGGTGTATTTCGTAGTGTGTAGGTGTATTCAGCGTCATTAAAAACATTTCCTGTCAGTTCTATCATTAAATCTCCTGTTTGAGTGTATAGGCTATAACCAAGACCGGGACTCAATGAAGCATTTCGATAACCACTATTATATGCAGGATACACCCAACCAGTATAGGCGGCTGGTCCATCTGGGTCTCCTTTTTGTGGTTCATCATAATAGGCAATTTCGGTTCCATAAGGCATTGCAATGCCACTTGAAATCAATTCATCAGTAGTTGCGCCAGATGACAATGGAACACCTATATTTCTCCATCTGTTAGCTGATGTACCGAAATGACGTTGCCACGTTACAGGTCCTGAAATACCTCCTGCCCCTGTAAGATAGGCACTTTCATTGACAGCTCTGGAAGCAAAAACCAACCTTGAAGCCGTACCTCCTGTGGATATTATTGAACCACTACCCACATTGACAAATCCCGTAACATATAATCCAGTTCCGGCCAATGTTTTTGTTCCATTTGTAGCAGTAATTGAAGTTAAACTCAACTGACTTGAAGTAGAAAGCGTTTGGATATTGCCATCCAATGAAATAGATGAAAGATCCAATACGGAACCACCAAAAGAGACATTTCCGGCAAAAGTATGTCCAAAATTATTTCCATCAAAGGTAGAAGCAAATGAAACAGCATTGTTAAAATCAATAGCTCCGCTAGCAGAAACTGCATCATTAAAAGTAATCAGGTTTCCCGAAACCGTGTTTCCACCTGAAAAAACAACAGGCTGAGTCACTGTCCATGTACCGCTGTTTGTCACATTACCCTGTAGGGTTATATCACTTAAGTTGTTCGAAGCAAAAGTATTAGCTGTCCCTATACTCAAGGATCCTAAAACGGTCAACGCACCTGAAGCTGATAGAGTTTTTGAAACCCCACTTCCTCCAGATGATAATGACAAATTACTGTAGGTCAACGCTGCAATACTTTGATTACTTGTTGAATTATAGTCGTACAAGAATCCACTATTCCTTGTAATTGAAGGTGCATTGACATTATCGTGCCACCAACCTTCAGTACCAAGCAGATAACCTATATTAAAAACGCCAGAGGGTCCTTCAATAATTTGATTTGCATTAACATAGCTTGAAGTACTCAATGTTCCATTTATAGTGATTCTATTTAAGTTTGCAGAACTACTCCCTCCACTTAATGGTTCTGAAACTTCCAGAGTTGCACCAGTACTAATTAAAAGGCTTCCAGTTAAATTAATTTCGGCCCCTATATTATTTTGTAGAGTACCGGAACTAATTGTCATATTGACTCCTTTTAGCGAAGTAAATATTAAGCCATTAGAAGACAGTTGAAAAATGATTTGATAAAAATCAGAAACAGAAGAATCCCATGCCAGTAACAAATACTTGTCTCCAAAAAAAAGCTCGCCATAAATTGAAGGCGCATTACCAGTAAATTTTACAGTAGAACCTATTAATGTATTCAAGGCATCAACGGCATTAAAAACCGGAAAACCACCAAAATAGTCATACCCTGTTAAAGACCCTCTTATTGTAAGGGTAGAGAAGGCATTTACAGTAATCGCATTCACCTGGTCAAACTGAATAAACAGGTTATCACAAGTAGCCGCT
>JAOUKG010000511.1 GCA_029882725.1 Cyclobacteriaceae bacterium | reverse complement strand
ATACCCCACTGTAGTAAGTGTTACAATTGCCCAATAGATACTTTTTGGTATGCTCGTAAACCCATTTTCCCTTCCTTCAACCAAAAACATCAAAGTACCAAGGAGTACAACCAAAATAAAAACACTCCCTATAAAAACAGTAATTTTATGCCTGCTTGACTTCAACGCAGTGCCCAACTGACTGGCTTCCCCCATAAATCGCATCATTTTCAGGATTCTAAATACCCTCAGGAGCCTAATACTTCTTAAAACCAGCAAACTTTGCGCTCCATATATAAACAGACTGATGAATCCGGGAAGTATGGATAACAAGTCGATTATACCAAAAAAACTAAAAATATATTTTATTTTTTTTTCTGAAACATACACACGAGCCAAATATTCCAGGGAAAATATTATGGTGAAAAACCACTCTACAACATACAATAATGCACCATAACTCTCCTGAAATTTTTCTACACTTTCCAGCATCACAGCAATCACACTTAGGAAAATTGCAATCAATAATGCCACATCAAAAAACTTTCCCCAAAAAGTATCGGCTTCAAAAATAATTATGTACAGCTTTCTTTTCCAGTCGGACTTTCTTCTACTCATTGTTAGGGATTAATGTTAGTTCACTTTTAGAATTCATTCTCACCTGATCTTCAGCAAATAGTAGTTTCCTGAAATGGCCATTTGCATACAATTCTCCCTGATTACTGTAATTATTACTCATGAAATTCCCAGATTGCCCGGAAGGAAGCACGCTTTGCGCTGAATTTAAATCCCCCAAATCTATGAGTTTTCTCAAAGCGGGCCCCGCCGTAACAGGAAATAAGCCATTTTTATTGAGTTTGAACATCAGGTTATTTATGGTTTCACTTCCACCATCCACAGGATATGGTCCTACATTAAAATAAGGGGCCAATAATTTTACTGCACCCAGAGGGTGCCCATGGGTTAAGGTATGTACTTTACTCCAGTTCCAGTTTTCGATATCTTCACCCAATCGTTCTGTTTGTACTTCTATCGTCGCTTTTAACGAACTTAGAATTATTGCACTTCTATCTTCCTTTTCTGAAGTATTGACATTGTCCCACCAGGGAGAATCTTCATTTGAGACAAATTTCAAATAACTCCTCTTCATTAATGCCACACTGTTAAACTCATTATAACGTACCTCTCCCAATTCATCAGCCATAGCCTGATCCATAATATTTGAGAGAAGTGTATAATAAATTGTAGGAGCTACTCCCTCCCTACTCTCATCACCGTCCCAATCAGATAAAATTTCAATGACCTGCTTCTCTTTTTGATTCAAGTCACTTCCCTCGAGTACTCCTGTAATTACTTTTGCCACCTCTACATCCTTACGGGAAAGGACATCCAGGTTAATTTGTTTCATATCTTCAATACTCCACTTTTCTTTCGACTCTAAAAGTTCTACAATTCGCATGGCCCTGTCTTCGGGAAGGTAATATCCCGGATATAACCTTCCCATAATTGAGTCGGGTTGATTATTAGCTGAATACACATAGTTCCAGGGAGGGTTTATGGTATGGGGGTTTTCGCTATAATTATAGGCTCCCATAATATCATCAGCACCGGTACCATCCAAAAACAGACTTGGGTTTACATGTTTGGGCCTTTCAACTAATCTTGCGGCCGAAAACCATCCGATATTCCCGAGTACATCGGCACACATCACATTCAAACCTGGAGAATTAATTTTACCAGCTGCAAACTTAAAGTCCATGATACTTTCAGCTGTATTCATTTGATAACAAGCCTGGAGCAATTCACTCTCCTTTTGAGTGAATTCCCACCATATAGAAACAGGATTTTGTGTTGTTTTCGGGAAGTTGGTCAGAACATTATTTATAATGGGGCCATGCTTTGAATTTTGGATAGGGAATATCAGAGGATCAGCATCTTTTACCATCAGGGTATCATATCTTGAATTTATCTGATAATACATCGAATCATGCAAAAACTGAAGAGAATCTTTTTCATTAATAGTTTCAATGAAAAAATCCATATCATCATTTTCTAACATAGTCAACCCCCAGGCAGCTTTTTGATTATGCCCAAGAATAGCAAAAGGGAAACCCGCAGCGTAATTCCCATATAATGATTGCCCCGGATAATTAAGATGTGCTTCGTACCAAACACTAGGTTGTGAAAAGCCAATATGGGTATCATTGGCAAAAATGGGAGTACCTGTGGCTGATTTTTTTGGACCTACAATCCATGAATTACTGCCGGAAAAAAGAGGAACCGGAATTTTATTTAGTAACTGAGCCATAGCTACGGTATTATTTTCCGAAAACACAGAAGTGTCGTAGGAGGGAATGAATTCAGTATACGGGATGGACTGCACAGCGAGGGCATCCAGGTATGTATTCCCAAACTTTTGTTGAATGTATGAAAGTACCGGATCTGTTTTTAAAGCTTCTGCAAACCCAACAGACATAAAACCCACAACTAAGTACATATCTTCAGGAATAAACTTCGTTTTAGGTATTCCCATTATTGTAAACTCTATTGGGGTGGAGCCTTCTTCAATAAATTGGTTCACACCCGCCTGATAGGCGAGGGCAAGTTTTGCGAATTTTTCATCTGAACCGATCAGGTATTTATTTGCCGATTTTTTTGCAGTTTCTTCCAATCCAAGGGTCCTGAAAAATTGGTCTGTTTTCACAAAATCACTTCCCAGAACTTCTGATAAACGCCCTTTCATTACCCTTCGAATCATTTCCATTTGAAAAAGCCTGTCTTGTGCATGAACAAAACCTAAAGCAAAATGAGCATCTTCATCATTTTCGGCATAAATATGAGGCACACCATAATCATCATAAAAAACCGAGACCTCCTTTTCGAGCCCTTGAAGTTGAACTGTTCCTGAATATTCAGGCAGAGTAGTTGTCAAATAGAAGTAAATCCCTGCTGAAATTACAACAAGTAAAAAAAATACTCCAATCAAAATCCCTTTTAGTAGTTTCATATGGTTTTTAGAAAAATTAGAAGTTTAAGGTAGGAATTATTTAATAAATACAATATTATTTAATCCAATCCTATCATTATAAAAGCACCCCAAAAAATAGGATACTCATATTTAACACGTATTTCTTTTTTAGCATCGATGAAGGCCTGCCTTTTATTTCCTGTTTCCATCCATTTATTATAAAAACTAACCATAAGCTCTTGCGTCGCAGCATCATCTACTTTAAACATACTCATAATG
>JAOUKG010000510.1 GCA_029882725.1 Cyclobacteriaceae bacterium | reverse complement strand
TCCCAGAATGGTGCCGACCATCAGGAGAGAAAGGGTCCTCAAAGAGCCGTGCAATCGGGGGCCATATCCATGAAAGCGATGAAAAGAGCTGTATATCTGTTTTTGATACTTAGCTTTACTTCCGGGATTTCACTTTTACTTTGGTCGTTGGGTTTGGATTTTAAAACGTTAACAGTATTTCTTGGTCTCGGTATAGCCAGTTTGGCAGCGGCTATTTTTTATACCATGGGAAAAAGACCCTACGGCTATGCCGGTTTGGGCGATATTAGTGTATTGGTATTCTTTGGGATAATTGGTGTTTTAGGTACCTATTATTTACAGATAGGTACGCTTACCTGGCCATTGATTTTACCCGCCTTGACTTGTGGTTTGTTTAGTGTGGGAGTGTTGAATCTAAATAATGTTCGCGATATTGATTCAGATAAAATGGCTGGAAAAATGAGTGTGCCTGTACGTATTGGCCCCGCAAATGCACGTGTTTACCATTGGTTTTTGTTGATCTCTGGTTTATTATCGGCTATAGTATATGGTGTGTTCTTTTTCGATAATTATTTAAATTGGGTGTTTCTGGTTACGGTACCCTTGTTTCTAATGAACGGATGGAAATTACAAAAAGCAAGTAATAGTACTCAAATTGATCCTTTATTGAAACAACTTGCCCTTAGTACCCTGTTATTTGTATTGCTTTTCGGTACCTTTGCATTAATCTAAATAATCCTGTTTTATGAAATATTTAAATCATATTGTTGAAGCCATAGGAAATACACCTCTTGTAAAGCTCAATAATGTAAATAAAGGCATTCCCGGAACTATTCTGGTGAAAGTGGAATACATGAATCCCGGTCACTCAATGAAAGACAGGATTGGATTAAAGATGATTGAAGATGCCGAGAGGGAAGGTAAAATAAAACCGGGGGGTACCATTATTGAAGGTACTTCAGGTAATACAGGAATGGGGCTGGCACTGGCCGCTTCCGCGAAAGGCTATAAGTGTATTTTTACCCTTGCCGATAAACAATCTCAGGAAAAAATAGATGCATTGAAAGCCCTGGGTGCAGAAGTAATTGTTTGCCCAACCAATGTGGCTTCCGATGATCCCCGTTCTTATTATTCCGTGGCAAAAAAACTGAATCAGGATATTGAAAATTCTTTTTATCCGAATCAATACGATAACCCTTCCAATGCACTGGCTCATTATGAAAGTACAGGTCCGGAAATTTGGAGAGATACTGAGGGAAAAATTACGCACTATGCAGCTGGCGTTGGCACCGGAGGATCTATTTGTGGAACCAGTAAGTTTTTGAAAGAACAAAACAATGAAATCAAGGTAGTAGGGATAGATAGTTACGGCTCTGTTTTTAAAAAATACAAAGAAACAGGCATATTCGATGAGAATGAAATTTACCCATACCTTACTGAAGGTATTGGGGAAGATATCCTTCCTGAAAATGTAGACTTTTCGCTTATCAACGAGTTTGTAAAGGTAACAGATAAAGATGGTGCCATTATGACACGTAGATTGGCAAAAGAAGAAGGGTTGTTTGTAGGCTGGTCTTGTGGTTCTGCTGTATACGGTGCTTTGGAATATGCAAAAAGCAATTTGAAAGAAGATGATATCATGGTGATTATCCTTCCCGATCATGGTACCCGATATTTGGGAAAAATATATAACGATGGCTGGATGAATAACCACGGGTTTATCGCCGAAAGAGATTTTGCTACGGCGAAAGATATAATAGAAAGTAGAGCAAATGATCAGTTGTTGGTGGTAAATGCCGCTGATTCCATTGGAAAAGTAGTGAAAGTATTAAAAGATCAGGGAATTGATCAGGCACCCGTTATGGAAGGCGAAAAGTTTGTTGGAAGTATTTCTGTTTCAGGAATTTTAGACATTCTAATCGACAAGCCTGAATCTATTCAGCAGCCTGTGAAATCTATCATGGAAGATCCTCTTCCTTTCGTTGCTTACGACAATACATTAGATGTTTTATCGTCGATAATAAATAAAAACACAAGGGCTGTTTTGGTAAGGGCTGAAGATAATCGGGTTCATATTATTACTCAGCACGATTTATTGGCTGCTTTGTCGAAATAAGAATTAAGAATAGTAAAATATAAAAGTGAAAAAGAAGTCCTCTTTGTTTGTCCTTATTTTGTTGGTTTTCCCTGTAATTGTGGTAGTCTTTTTGCACAATTTTGGGGTAAATCGATTCGATATACCTGTTTTTCATGAAAAATACACCGAAGAATTGCCCGAGTGTGTGAAAAACAGAGATTTTCCGATAAAAATAACAAAATCAGATGTTGGATTTATTCCTGACTCAGATTCTCTTAAAATCGTTTTAATAGCAGACCTAGAAAACAGCCAGTCAATTGATAAATTACAAGGGTTGAGGTTATGCAGCAAAATAGAAGGGAAACCCATCAGTGTGTTGACTATTTATTCAGAAACCCCCGTTGAATTATCTTGTGGTAGGACACATAAAATGGAAAGGGAACAATTGGAGGAAGTTTCATCATGTCTCTTTTTAATACCAAAAGGAAATAATACAGTGCTATTGGATGGAAAAGGAAGGATCAGGGGATATTATAATTGTAATGACAGAGAAGAGACAGATCGTCTTGCAATTGAAATAGATATATTAATACAAAACAATGAATATGAACGAGGAGATTAAGAAGAAGTATACAAGAATTTTTATTGTAGTTTCTATTGTGATTCCTGTGGTGGTTGCATTACTTTTTAAAGTGAAGATAACAGGATTTGATTTGAGTTTTTTACCCTTTATATATGCCAACATTAATGGTTTAACAGCATTAATACTTATTGCTGCATTTTGGGCAATAAAAAATAAAAAGACCGATACCCATCGAAATTTGATGCTTACAGCTATGGTACTCAGCTTACTGTTTTTGGTAATGTATGTAGCCTATCACATGACTAGTGAGTCAACCAGTTTTGGAGGAGAAGGCCCGATAAAGATAGTCTATTTTGTTATTTTGATTTCACACATAATATTGTCGATTGCCGTAATACCGATGGTGTTGTTTACCTTTCTGCGAGCCATAACAGGCGATTTTGAAAGACACCGAAAACTCGCAAAAATCACAATGCCTATTTGGTTATATGTGGCAGTTACCGGTGTAGTAGTATATATAATGATCAGCCCATTTTATTAATGGGTAATTGATTTCCGGGCAAAAAAATAATTAATTATCCATTATCAATTTT
>JAOUKG010000509.1 GCA_029882725.1 Cyclobacteriaceae bacterium | reverse complement strand
GGAATTAAACGTTTAATGTTTTCGGAATTTCTATGAATTGTTCTGGTTAACCGTAAACTTATGTAAATTTACCCCAAGGAAAACACCGGGTTTATGATAGGATTCTATTGGTTAACCCGGGCAAAATTCAAGAAAATAAATGAGAGAGAAGATCATTGAACTGGAAGAACTGGCGAAAAGTCTGGAGCCAGGAAAGGAAGAGCGCGAGGCATTACGAAGCAAAGTAATTGATTATACAGAGCAGTTTTTAGACGAAATTGGAGGAATTCCAGCTTATTTCAAGGAAAAAGACGGTAAAAATGAAATTTCCAAAACGGAGCCGGGAAAAGAAATTCTTCCTATCGATGAAATAATCAACCGATTGAAAGTGGAAATGGACAGAGAAGGGATCAATCCTGCTTCTGGAGGCCACCTGGGTTATATACCCGGTGGTGGAATTTATGCTTCCTCCCTTGCCGATTATTGGGGAGACATTACCAATCGTTATGCCGGGGTTTTTTATGCCAACCCGGGTGCCGTGAAAATCGAAAATAAAATGATCCGTTGGACGGCAGACCTCATGGGGTACCCTGAAACGGCACATGGAAACCTGACTTCGGGAGGCAGTATTGCCAATTTGATAGGAATAGTATCCGCCCGTCATGCTAAAAATATTCATGCCACCATTATACCTTCCTCTTGTATCTATTTTACAAAGCAAGCGCATCATTCTGTGGCCAAGGCTATTCAAATTGCCGCTTTACATGAATGCCAAATCCGATATGTGGAGATGGACGAAAATTTTAGAATGGACGTGGTCGATTTGGAAAAAAAGGTAAAAGAAGATATTGCCCGGGGTTTGAATCCGTTTTTAGTGGTAGGATCGGCCGGTACCACCGACGTGGGAGCCATCGATCCCATGGAGGAAATTTCAAGAATAAGCAGGGAAAATAATTTGTGGTTTCATGTAGATGCTGCCTATGGCGGTTTTTTTATTCTGGTCGATGAGATAAAACAAAAGTTCAAAGGCATAGAATTGTCCGATTCCATGTCGGTAGATCCCCATAAAGGGTTGTTTTTGCCTTACGGTTTGGGAATTTCCCTTGTCAGGGAAAGGGAACACATGAAGAAGGCCTTTGCTTTTCAGGCAAGCTATTTACAGGATATCACAGCCGCACAAGACGAAGTTAACCCCATGGACGTTTCTCCGGAAATGACTAAACATTTCAGAGGATTGAGAATCTGGCTTCCTTTGTTATTATATGGCACTGAACCCTTCCGGGCCTGTTTAGAGGAAAAGTTGTTCTTAGCCAGGTATTTTCATCAGGAAATCAAGAAAGTAGATGGTTTTGATGTGGGATTATATCCTCAGTTGTCGGTAGTAACTTTTCGATATACCGATGGTGGCGAAGACAATGAGGCCATCAACCGAAGAATACTCGAAGAAGTGTTGAAGGATGGACGAGTGTTTTTTAGTTCTACAACCATACAGGGAAATTTCACATTGAGGCTGGCTATTTTATCCTTTCGCACGCATTTACAAACCATTGACCTGACACTTGAAATTATAAAGGAGAAAACGGCGTTAGTAGTAAAGGAATTTCAAAAAATTGAAAGCCCCGTAAATTGAAAATTTATAAAGAGCCATATATATTCTGAAATCAGTGAATCACGTTTGTCTTATCAGGGACAAAAAGGGTTTTATATTGATGTATTTAATTTAAAAACGCAATATTTAAGCCAATATTGAATTATTTTTAAATCTGATTAGTTCTGTTTTCATCCAGACTGTTGGAAACCAGGTATAAAGTTTTTGATATCAGGGTGATCTCATTTATTAAACTAGTATTATGTAATTATGGAAAAAACCTACTACGACCCCGCCGACCTTAAAAAGTTTGGCAACATTGCTGAATTTGAACCTAAGTTGGCCGAAATGTTCTTCAAATGGTACAATGAAGTGTTTAAGGAAGGGGCCTTGACCGCCCGTGAAAAAGCATTGATTGCCCTGGCAGTTTCACATACAGTTCAATGTCCCTATTGTATTGAGGCTTATACTTCTGCCAGTGTGCGATTGGGGGTGTCCAATGAGCAAATGATGGAGGCCGTTCATGTTTCTGCCGCCATTCGTAGTGGCAGTTCCCTTGTTCACGGGGTTCAAATGATGAACAAGGCAAAAAAAATGAGTATGTGATGATAAAATCATTAAAAGTCAGAAACCACAATCTTTCTGAAGCTAAAAATCAGATTGAATTACTAAATAATTATCCCTTTAAAACGGGAGTGTTGCCTTCTTTTCAGGAAAAACTGGAAAATATGGGTATCCGTGCATTGAAACCTACCGGAGTGGATATTTTTCAGGTAAATGTGGGTTATATGTGCAATCAAACCTGTAAACACTGTCATGTGGATGCAGGTCCTGACAGAAAGGAAATAATGACTAGGGAAACCATGGACCATTGCCTTTCTTATATTAGAAAAAATAAGGTTTCTACCGTAGATATTACGGGCGGGGCTCCCGAAATGAATCCCGATTTTGAGTGGTTTGTAAAAGAAATAAAAAAATTGGGGGTACCTGAAATAATCGTGCGTTCCAACCTGACCATCCTCCGATCCAATAAAAAATACCATCACCTTCCTCAGCTTTTTGCTGATTTGGGAATACGGGTTGTGTCCAGTCTGCCTTTTTATAATGCCGACCGAACAGACCGACAACGGGGGCAAGGGGTTTTCACTAAATCGATTGAGGCATTACAAGAGTTGAACAAAGTAGGGTACGGTAGAAGAGAGGGACTTATTATTGACCTGGTATATAACCCTAGTGGTGCCTTTCTTCCCGCCGATCAGGCTTCGTTGGAGTTTGATTTCAAACGGGAATTGAAAGAACATTTCGAACTTGATTTTAATAATTTACTCACCATTACCAACTTGCCAATAAGCAGGTTTTTGGATTACCTCATTGAGAGTGAGAATTATGAAGAGTACATGGAGACTTTGGTTACTGCTTTCAATCCCGCCACCGTACCGGGATTGATGTGTACCAACACCCTTTCTGTGGGCTGGGATGGCGTATTGTATGATTGTGATTTCAATCAAATGTTGAAATTGCCTGTAAATGCAATTGTGAAAAACATTGTTGCGTTGGAATCCGATGAAATAAACGACCGCCATATTGTTGTTGGACAACATTGTTATGGTTGTACTGCCGGAGCGGGGTCAAGTTGTCAGGGAAGTGTAGTATAGATAATTTAATGAAAC
>JAOUKG010000508.1 GCA_029882725.1 Cyclobacteriaceae bacterium | reverse complement strand
CGTCTATATAATCAAATCTCTTACCACAGGAAAATTCTATTGTGGACAATCGAAAAACCTTAAAGACAGAATCGAGCGGCATAATAATGGTCTTTCTAAATACACAAAACACGGAATCCCATGGGTAATGATCTGGAATAAAGAATGCCAATCAAGGGCTGAAGCGATGCTACTTGAATCTAAAATTAAAAAACGCGGTATTAGTAGATTCATCCAAAGCCTCTAATATAATAGAATTACGACCAGATTCGCGTCCCGCCAGTGGCGGGAAGGTCGCTCGTGCGAATCCTGACACCCCGACAAATAACACTCTATACAGGTTGTATTGAGTGTTATTTTATTTTTGGTAACAATCAGTTGTAATCAGCAACTTTACATCCTCAAATTTTCGCAATTATAAATCACCAGTTGTAAAATAAAAAAAGCCCTTGTTCTTTTAGGTTTTCGAAGACTTAAATAACAAAGGGCTATGAATAAAAACACCAAGGTTTTCATGTGGTATAAAGTTAATACATTGAGATCAAACGGACTTAATAAAAGTCAAATAAGTTTGGAGCTGGGCATCGACCGGGCCACTGTACGAAGGTATCTAAAGATGAATGAGTCCGAGTTTCATGCTTGGATCCAACAGAAAAGACCGGGTTCACAAAAGTTATCAGTTTATAAGCAGTTTGTTCTTGATCAACTACAATCGGCCTATTATTTATCATCAGCGCAAATAGAAGACCGTTTAAAAGAGCATTTTGTTGATTTTCCAAAAGTAAACAGTAAAACGGTTTATAATTTTGTTAAAAAGGTACGCCAGGAGTACGGGCTTCCCAAGGCGCCCAAAAAAGCACCGCGCCTTTATCAAAAACTTCCTGATCCTCCTTTTGGCGAGGAAGCCCAAGTGGATTTTGGGGAACATCATATGCAGACCGAAGGTTCTGGCCGGGTAAAGGTTTATTTTTTTGTGTTAACCTTGTCGCGGTCAAGATATAAGTACGTGTACTTCCAAGTTCGTCCTTTCATTTCAAAAACAGCCTCTTACGCTCACGAACTGGCTTTTTCCTATATTCAAGGTATTCCTTCTAATATTATTTATGATCAAGACAGGGTCTTTATTGTTCAGGAAAACCTGGGAGACGTATTGTTGACGGAAGAGTTCCGTCAATTAAGTGAAAAGTATTCGTTTAACGCCGTTTTTTGCCGGAAGGCCGACCCAGAATCAAAAGGGAAAGTAGAAAGTGTAGTGAAGTATGTAAAAAACAATTTTCTGAAAGGCCGGAAGTTTACTTCCCTGGAACACCTTCAAGAGGCTGTTTTAGGGTGGCTCTCACGTACGGCCAATACCAAGCCCCATGGTACGACCAGGATCCCACCCGTAGAACTTTGGAAAGAAGAACAACCCTACTTGCTTCCCTTTACGACCTTCCCTGAACAGCCTTTGTTCAAATTGCTTGCCTACAAAGTACGCAAAGACAACACCTTGGCCTATAGGGGAAACTTTTACAGCCTTCCCCTGGGTACCTATCAAGATACAGGCTCTGAAGTCCTGTTGGAGGAAAAGAATGGAGTATTACTGCTCTATGACAAAAACCAACAATTAATGGCCCAGCATATTATCCCCGCTGAAAAAGGTAAATATATAAGCAATACCGACCATAAAAGGACTAAATCAAAGACCCTTCAAAAAGCCCATGAGCTGCTGGTAGATGAACTGGGCCAAAAGGATCAGGGCAGGGAATATTTGGAAAAACTCGAAAAGGACAAGCCCCGGTATTATTACGATAACGTGCGGGTGATACGCAAGGGAATACAAGGGGCAAATGCCCCGGTTTTGCACAAAACAGTATTGTTTTGTCTTGAAAACAAACTGTACAATGGATATAGTTTTATTGAGGTGTTGGGGCATTATCAAAAAGAGGAAAAAGCTCAAACAATCTCTTCCAACATCCAAATTGAAGGGGCAAGCGGTTTAAAGTCCTTATCTGGGTTGAGCCCTGCCACCAGTGACATTGATATTTATGAAAACATACTTTTACAATCATGCAACAAATAGAACAAATCAAGCAATATGCCGATGCACTTCGGCTCACCATGGTCAAGAGATCACCAGAAGAACTCATCCATAGGGCTCAGTTGGACAAACCTTCTTATGCGGAGTTTATATTGGACATGCTCTACAGGGAAGTACAACACAGGCAAAGCACCGATCTTCAAAGAAGATTAAAATTGGCTAGGTTACCTAAGGATCACCAATTGGACAGTTATAACTTCAATTTTGCCAATGGAATGACACCAGTTCAACTCAAGCAACTCCGGGAACTTATCTGGTTGGAACAAAATTACAATTTAATACTCATGGGTCCCTCGGGGACAGGCAAAACTTTCATTGCAGCAGGACTCGTCAATGAAGCAGTAAAAGCAGGCTATAAGGCCTATTTTAAAACCATGGAAGATATTATATCCATATTGAAATTAAAAGACATGACATCTTCTGCCCTAAATGCCCATAACCGTTTATTGAAAGCTCATCTTATAGCTATTGATGATATTATGCTCTTTCCAATCAAAAAACATGAAGCTGTAGCCTTTTTTAACTTGATCAATCATTTACATGAAAAGGCATCGGTAATTATAACCACCAATAAATCTCCGAAACAATGGGCAGAAACCTTGGAAGATGAAGTGTTAGCGACCGCTTTACTTGACAGGTTGCTCTTTCGATGTGAGGTAGTAAAACTAGAAGGAAAAAGTTTTAGAATGGAGAATAGAAAAACCATTTTCAACGAAAAAAATTTAACCAAAAGTGGGGAAAGTTAATTGCGAAAATTTGGTGAAATTTAATTTGCTATTTACAGTAAGAGTAAATTATTATAATGATAAACGAAATTAGGATATTAAAAATAAACAAAGCGCTATAATCACTAAATTTAAAACGTGAATATACCCAAGAAATAAAATTTACTAACAAAATAATTAAAGAGATAATATAGTATATTATTAAAGCCCTATCTTCAGAATATATCTCCTGTTGAATGATTAACAATATGTTAATTAACAAATTAGGCAATGTATACCTTAAAATCTTTGTATAACTCTTCATTTGTAATAATATATCAATAACCACCACCAGACCTCTTTGCAGACTCTCTATCTGCATCCTTTCCCCGATTGCAAAATCCGGAGCAAGTGTCCACCCAATTCCGGAATTCTGAAAATCTATTGATTTGATTAAAAATATGCCCTATTCCTATCTAAAC
>JAOUKG010000636.1 GCA_029882725.1 Cyclobacteriaceae bacterium | reverse complement strand
ACCACTTGCCTCGAAAACAGGCTTTACAATTTGTGCACTAATAGAGTCAAGAGCAGGTTGAAATTCTTCATAGTTATACTCATCTTGAAATTCAAGGTATGTAAATATGCTAAAATTACCCCAGGATCCTTGACGATTTGGGGCTGTATTGCGGGAAATCAAGGCGTCAAACCTAAAGTGAGAGTTGCGAGGAATATTTTCTATTACCCCGGTTATATTTATTTGAACAGTATTATAAATAGTAAGCACTTTTCCCAAACAGTCTGTCGTTCCAAAATACTTTTCGGCAATCGACCTCGTAATGACCAGACTAAAGGGATTACTCAATGCTGTTTGTGGGTCTCCCGCTATGAAATCCCATGAGAACATATCAAATACTGTTGAATCAGCCATGTAAAAATCCTCTTCATAATAGCTGTTTTCTTCATATCGATAAAGGATTTTAGGAATAGGAAAGAAACGAACGGCATTTTTTACTTCGGGATATTTGCTTTTTACCTCTGGCGCAAATGGAATTTGGGTAACGGCCCATACATAGGCGTTGTCTGGTTCTTTAAATGATGAGACAACACGGTATATATTATCGGCATTTTGGTGATACCTGTCATAACTCAATTCATCATTAATAAATAGTAGCAAAAACATACAAGAGGTTATCCCTATTGTCAGGCCAAGTATATTGACGACCCCGTATATTTTGTCTCTATAAAATTTGCGTAGAGTGAGTTTAAGATGGTTCCAAATCATAATCAGCGGCGTTTAGGCATATAAAAGATGGCAGGTTTAAAATCAATGTCGTTTAGTTAAGTCAACCTTGTCCAACCCTGAAAGGGTTCAGAACCCTTCCAGGGTTAAATACCGGCTAAACGACATGGGCCTTAAAATACAAAATTGTCTGCCACCTCAAATAAAAGATATAAAAATTGTGCCAACAGGGTATGGTTGCAGCAAAGGGGCTTTTTCCCGGTACCAATAGGCAGGAGGGCAAAACAAATTGTCCGTTTTCGGTTGGTGTTGTAGCGTAATCGGGCAGTAGGGGGTGGAACATGTTTGGCCTGAAATACCGCACCACGGTCTCATACATATGTCGGTAATTTCTCGATTATATTCGAGTTATTTATATTAATTACTCGAATATGATCGAATAATTAATATTATATTATCGATTATAAAGAAATTTTACGATTGTCCGAAAATGCCTTTGTAATATTAAGGTTAAATGTCGGTTTGTCGTAATTCACTTGTGGTGATAAATTTGTGCCAGGCCTTGGCAGACATCCCTTTTTCCAATTTCTTATCTCCACTCCATAACTTTCCATCCAAATAAATAGTAAGGGCAACAAACTCAGTGTCGTCGGGATCAATGTCTTCCGTAAAAAATAAAGCCTCCTGAATTGCTTCACCAGGTATCAGTTCAACGTTTATAAACTTTATTTTTCTGTAAAACAGCCATAACACCCTCTTTAGTTCTTCTGAAGTGTAGCCTGAAATTTTCAACAATTTATCGAAATGGGTTTCCATTTCTTCCTTTAATTTATTTGTTGAATAGAATGTATAGTTGCTGCCTGGCCGAAGGATTATTTCTGAAAATTGGGAGTTAGTATTTAATATGGCGCTGAAAACGATATTTGTATCAACAACAATTTTCATAGACCAATCTTCCCTTTTGTTTTATCCCACCTTCCTTTTTTTATTTTATTTACCAAATCGTCCACTTGGCCCTGTGTGGCTTTCGATTTTGCTCCGATTTCTTTAAATTCAAGCAAACAAGTCAGGTCTTGAAGATCTTCAACGTCTATATTTCCCTTAAGTCTGAATATTATTTCGTCGTTTTTACGTTCAATGATCATTTCTTTTTTAACCAAATATATGCATTTTAATGATGATTTCACAGAGATATTTACAATTTGAATCACTTGTAAAAATGTCAGGGTTTTTAACCTAAAAGTTTAATATTCTGATATCAGGAGGATAACCCCCTACTCATTTCTTAAATGGTTTACAGGATTATTTATAACAATACGAAAAGTCTGACTAATAACTGTAAGGACGGCTATCCTAAAAACGGCAAGTATGTGACCAATTAACCAGATGGGGTGCAAACTGACCTTTGACCCATAGTTTTGCAACCATTGCCAAACACCTAACCAGGCGAGGGGTACGGCCAGAATGGCTGCCACACCCACAAGGACCAGCAGTTCCTTTGACAATAATCCCAACAAGTTCAACAACGGGGCACCTAAAACCTTTCTGATGCAAATTTCTTTAATGCGTTTATTGATCGTGACAGATGACAATCCCTATAGCCCCAGGCAGGAAATGAAAACCGCAATAAAGAAATGACAAGGCTTATGGTGTGTACCAGAACAGGTTCGGTTAAATGTTGAAAACGAGCTGCAAACGACTGGCCCCCACCACTTTCCTTATCCCTGCTTCTTTGGAACGGAAATGGGCACGTGAGGCCGCCAGGTTGGCGTAGTTGATCCAGGCAATGAAAAGCACAAGTAGTGCGATCAAAAGCAAAAACCGTATAAACTGTCCGTTTTCACCTTCTTTAATCTCATCTTCCAGCGAAGAGTACAAGTGAATACTTTTGAGGGATTGAAGGTCAGGGTGTATTTTCAAGCCCTCGCTGATTATCCCAGGGCTATAGGCACTGACCAGGCCTTCTAATTTTGTCCTTATATTGTCAGGGCTCGATTGGTCTGTCAATTGGACATACGTGTATGCGTAATATTGATCAAACTGCGGCCTGTGTGCTATGGAACTCATAG
>JAOUKG010000507.1 GCA_029882725.1 Cyclobacteriaceae bacterium | reverse complement strand
TTGCACAACTTCGTCGAACGATAGCTTTCCATTGGGGGTATCTATACCATCTTCAGGAATGAAAAAATTTTGTGGTGCTGTACACATTTGTCCTGAATACAGATTGATGGAGAATCCTAGATTGGCCGCCATTTGATCCGGATCTGAGGCACTGTGTAAAAGGACAGAATTTACTCCGGTTTTTTCGGTGAATACAACTTTCCCTTCCAATTTTTCCAATTGGGAGCCAAAGGAAGAATTTCCTGTAAAATCGATGATTTTTACTTCTTCATGTTTGGCTAATTCAAGCGCAATTGGATTTTCTGGCTTATCAGGAGCGAGTTGGCAAATTCCTGGAGGAAGTCCATATTCATTCAATACCTTGTTAATTTCATCGACGACCATAGCCAGGGGAAGAATAGCTCCCGGGTGGGGCTTAATAATTACGGGGTTGCCGGTAATCAAGCTGGCATAAATTCCGGGAAGTGAATTCCAAACCGGAAAAGTTGAACACCCAATTACCAGTGAAATGCCTTTCGGGACGGGTTTCCATGTTTTGTTCAATGTGATATTGAATTTGCCCATGGGTTTATCCCAAACTACATGTTCCGGATATTTGGTTAGTTCTTCGTAACCGGCGGCAATTGCTTCCAGCGCCCTGTCGGCAGAATGGGGCCCACTGGCTTGAAAGGCCATCATGTATCCTTGCCCTGTAGTGTGCATGGTAGCATAAGCCAATTCGAAAAACCGATCTTTTAATCCGAATAGAGAATCAATCAACAAGCAGGCTCTTTTATCTACTAGAGTGTCTCGCCAGGGTTTCCAGGCTTGATTCGCTTTGTTTATCAAAACCTCTGCAGGGATTTCAGGGTAGGATATACCCAGAGGTTTTAGGGTGTAGGGAGAAATTTCTTCTCCCAATGATTTTCCCCGGGGGTTATCCAGTCCGGGATAAGCTTTGTTGAGTTGGTTTTTAAAGGCTTCCTGGCCTTTTTGATCTCCATCTTCATCGTAGGCTTTGGGATGTTCCGGAAATGCTGCGTAAAAAGTTCTTTCTTTTAAGGCAACAATGGCCCTTTGCAGGAATTCATTATGTTGATGTGGCATTTTTGCGTCGTTAGTACATTAGTGTATAGTTGGTAGTTTAAATATACACAATTTTGGAGATTTCTCTTTGATAACTACTGACTGCTTACGGCTTATTCTTCTTACAATTGTAAGAGTTTCGAGGAGGCCATTATAATATACTATATGTTGGATTACATAATTCGACAATTGCAGAATTCTTCACCGAGTCCTGATAAAACAGCAAAGGAACGCTATTTTCTTCGATACGTAAGTTGTCGTATAGAATATAGCGTTCCTTGTGCTCTCCTGAAGTTTCTTGAGAAATTAAATTACATTTTACTAGTATTGAAATTCTCGTTTTCTAAGTTTAAACCTACAACTAATCCTGTTGGGCAAATACTTTTCTCAATAAGTCGGTAGTTCGTTCCACCGGATTTTCCCTGATTTTACCCTCTTCTTCTTCCACCAAAACAAACAATCCATCGATGGCCTTGTTGGTTGCATAATCCTGAAGATCGGGATTTACTTTATCAACAAACGGGATTTTATTATACGTAGTGATCATGTCTGTATAATATTTTGTGGCATTGACTTTATCCAGAGATTGAGCAACAATGGGCTTAAACTTATCGTAAAGTTGCTGATTTGTTGTTCTTTTTAGATAGACAGTTGCTGCATTTTTATCACCTTTCAATATGCCCCAGGCATCTTGTACTGTTAGTGATTTAATAGCTGTAATAAAAATGGGTTTGGCTTCCTGAGCTGCATTTTCTGCTCCCCGGTTCAGGCTTAGTATAAAGTCGTCAACCAGCTTGTTCATTCCTAACTGGCGTAGTTTGTCTTCTACTTTTTGCACTTCAGGAGGAAAAGGGATTTTAATTTTTGGATTTTTAAAATACCCATCAAGTGCAGAAGCCTGATCTGAACCTTTGCTGATCCCTTTAATAAGTGCCTCTTTGAGTCCATTACCCACTTCTTCGGTTGTTAGAGCTGCGGCTCCACCGCCTTCAATAATGCCAGAGGCATCACTTAAAGCTTGATTGATTTGTGCTGCCGTGCAACCACTCAATACGAATAAAATAAAAATGCGATAAATTGTTTTCATGTTTTATAACTTTGGTTCGAAATTAACTATTATCTATACTCAATCAAAAGAATTATTAGATGAATACACCTGTAGCAGAGCTGATTACCATTGGAGATGAAATTCTCTATGGACAGATACTTGATACTAACTCACAATGGATGTGCCAGGAATTGGACGAAATTGGAATTAGGGTAAAATACAGGGTAACGGTAGGGGATAATAGGGAAGATATATTGGCCGCTTTCCAAACGGCTCAGCAAAGAAGTGGGATTGTTTTAATTACCGGAGGATTGGGCCCAACACCCGATGATTTGACCAAACCGTTGTTGGCCGAATTTTTTAATACAGAGGTGAAGGAAAATAAAGAGGCTCTGGTTGATTTGCAGGAATTATTTTCAAACAGAGGATATGAACTTACTCCATTAAACAGGCTTCAGGCCTCACTTCCTGAAAATTGCACTTTTTTAAGTAATAAAACAGGAACTGCACCGGGTATGTGGTTTGAGGAGAAGGGGGTGATATTTGTATCAATGCCGGGGGTTCCTCATGAAATGAAATACCTCATGGAGCATGAAGTGATACCCCGTGTGCGTACACGGTTTTCCCTTCCTGTTATTTTTCATAAAGTAGTGAAAACGGCCGGGATAGGGGAGTCCTGGCTTGCTGATTTGATTGCCGATTGGGAGAAGAGTCTTCCCGATCATGTGAAATTGGCCTATTTACCTACATTAAGTCAGGTGAAACTCCGGCTTACGGTGGTTTCAGACACGCTTGCCCATGCAAAGGCAGATGTAGAAGCAGCACTTTCTACCTTGATGCCTATTATTGAAAAATATGTTTATGGATACGACGAGGAAACTCTGGAGGAGGCTGTAGGTAAATTATTGAAGGAGCAACAATTTACTTTAGCTACTGCTGAAAGTTGTACGGGTGGATATGTTTCCCACTTGATTACTACAGTGCCCGGGAGTTCCGAATATTTTTTAGGTGGAGTGGTATCGTATGATAATCAGGTAAAAATCGCGGAGTTGGGTGTGCGAGCTGAAGATATTGAGAAGTATGGGGCTGTTTCGGAAGAAGTGGTAATCCAGATGGCGGAGGGGGTGAGAAATCGACTGAAGTCG
>JAOUKG010000506.1 GCA_029882725.1 Cyclobacteriaceae bacterium | reverse complement strand
AAAGACACACTACTGATGAGAATGTCAGAAGAAATGTGGGATCAAGTGATTAATGTTAACCTTAAATCCTGTTTTAATACTGTAAAAGCTGCCACCCGCACCTTTATGAAGCAAAAATCAGGATCGATAATCAATATGTCATCTGTTGTAGGATTAAAAGGGAATGCCGGACAAGGAAATTATGCTGCATCCAAAGCGGGAATCATCGGTTTTACCAAGTCAGTTGCTTTGGAATTAGGTTCAAGAGGAATCCGATCCAATGCCATTGCCCCCGGATTTATAGAAACCGAAATGACCGATGCCCTGGATGAAAAAACAGTCCAAAGCTGGAGGGATGCCATTCCATTAAGAAGAGGTGGCAGCGTTGAAGACGTAGCCAACGCCTGCGTGTTTTTGGCCAGCGATATGTCAGCATACATCACCGGCCAGGTAATCCAGGTCGACGGCGGCATGTTAACGTAGGGGCGAATCGAATTCGCCCAATTATTTGGCACAGCCAAATAATATACACCCAAAAATCCGGCACAGCCAAATACCATTACCCAACAATACAAATGGTGAATATATGCAAATAATGGTAATCCCCGGGGGAAAATGATCGGGTGAATTCAATGAATGAACGGGTTGGAATGGGCGAATTCAATGAATGAACGGGTTGGAATGGGTGAATTCAATGAATGTAGGGGTTGGAATGGGTGAATTCAAAAAATAAATGTAGGGGCGAATTCAATTCGCCCCTACCGCGAATAAAACTTGTGTAATAACCACAATATCGAAAATGTGATCAAGCCGTTTAAAATTATAATTTCAAAACCGAATTTGTATCCCCACAGCCATTCGGCGGAATAATTATTGAATAAATAGGTGATAAATGGAGAAAACAAAATTAAGGGCACCCATTTATCCTGTACCTTATATTTTGTAAACATTCCAAAGCTAAACAATCCCAATAATGGCCCATAGGTGTAACCTGCAATTGTAAAAACGGCAGAAATCACACTTCTATCGTTTAGTGCATCAAAGACTATAATAACCAATGCCATGATAAAAGAAAATGCAATATGTACCTGAAGTCGGGTGCGCTTTTGACTGTGAACAGGCCTCTTTTCTATATTCAAAAAATCTATACAAAAAGCGGTGGTAAGACTAGTCAACGCAGAATCTGCACTAGAGAAGGCTGCTGCTGTGATACCCAAAAGAAACATAATTCCTGCAAAAACAGGGAAATGGTGAATAGCCAATTGAGGAAAAAGATCGTCGGTATTTAAATATCGTCCTTTTTCAGGGTCAAAAACAAAATCACCCAATTGCACGATGCCTTTTTCAGCCAAATACATATACAATAATGCTCCTAATCCAAGAAATAATAAATTCACAGGTATTAATATCCAGCTGAACCAAGTTACATTTTTTTGTGCTTCATGAAGGTTTTTACAGGTGAGGTTTTTCTGCATCATATTCTGATCCAATCCCGTCATACAAATAGCGATAAAAGCCCCGGCCAAAAATTGCTTGAAAAAGTTATTGCTTTCTTTCCAATCCCAATAAAAAACCGAACTTAACTCACTATCCCTGATCTGGCCTACCATCTCCGAAAAACCAAACCCCAATTCGTCTTTTATTATATAAATGGTAAAAACCAGAGCCAATAACATAAATAGGGTCTGAAGCGTATCCGTCCATACAATCGTTTTTATTCCGGCCTTGTAAGTATATAACCATATCAAAGCAATTGTGATTATTACAGTGACTATAAAAGGCACTCCCATACTATCAAATATGGCTATCTGCAAAACACCTGCCGCGAGAAACAACCTGAGGGAAGCACCCATAAGTTGAGAAATCAGAAAGATAAAACTCCCCAGTTTGTACGTAACCTTTCCATATCTGTCCCCTAAAAAAGTATAAATGGAAATCAAGTTTAACTTGTAATACAAAGGAAGCAGAACATAAGATATTACTGCATAACCTAAAATATACCCCAATACTATTTGAAAATAATAAAACTCGTTATTCCCAACCTGCCCCGGAATGGAAATGAACGTAACTCCCGACAAAGAAGCACCAATCATTCCAAAAGCAACCAAATACCAGGGAGATTGTCTGTTTCCTGTGAAAAAAGTCTCATTGGTGGCCCCTTTTGATGTGAAATAAGAAATGAGAATAAGTAAACCAAAGTACAAGGTAATAACTGTGATTACGAGAGTTGGTGTCATTTGTAGCTATTTAATATCCGGTAATTTCTATTTTTTTTTTACTTTTGACAAAGAAAATTGAAAAGAGATGAATATTGCACATCAGGAAGAGGTAATTGTAGAAGTTCTGGAGGACATCCAGGATACTGAAACATACGACCTGGTAGTTTATAACGACGACTTCAATACTTTTGATCATGTTATCAAAACTTTAATAAAAGTTTGTAAACATTCCTCTGAACAAGCGGAGCAGTGTACGTATATAATCCATTTTAAAGGAAAGTGCGCTGTAAAAACTGGCTCTATGCAAATGCTAACACCCATGAAAAGAGCCATTAATGAGGCAGGAATAGACGCCAGGATTCAATAAACATGGATCAATACCCTTCACAACTTATAGAAAATGCGGTAAAGGAAATTTCCCGTTTACCCGGAATTGGCAAAAAAAGTGCGTTACGCATTGTTCTACACCTTTTAAAAAAAGACAGTACTTTAAGTAAGGACCTTGCCAATTCAATAGTTAAAATGAGGGAGGAAACTCAATATTGTGAAATTTGTGGTAATATCTCCGATCAGAAAACTTGTCAGGTATGCCTTTCACCCCGTAGAGACCGGTCTATCTTGTGTGTTGTTGAAGATACCCGTGATGTACTCGCCATTGAAAATACAGGGCAATACAACGGACTGTACCATGTGCTGGGAGGATTAATTTCCCCTCTTGATGGAATGGGCCCTGAAGAATTAAATATTGGTAAATTACAAAACAGACTTAAAGACAACCTGGAAATTAAAGAAATACTCCTTGCTTTAAGCCCCAATATGGAAGGGGACACCACAGCATTTTATCTTTCAAAAAAAATAGCCAGCCATGGAATCAAACTAAGTTCCATTGCCCGGGGAATTCCCATCGGAGGAGAACTGGAATATGCTGACGAAATAACTCTGGGAAGATCCATAGCATCCCGAATCCAATACAATCAGGAAAATAAATAATAAATAAAGACTATGTGCCTGATCCTTTTCTCATGGAAAAAACATGAAAAGTACAAACTAATTCTCGCCGCCAATCGCG
>JAOUKG010000505.1 GCA_029882725.1 Cyclobacteriaceae bacterium | reverse complement strand
TATCCTTTTTGTTTTCATCCAACCTCATGTGGTTTTCATGATATGGCAAACACTCCCCAAAACCGTTAATTCCAATTGACCATGGCCCTGGTTTAGACACTTCCTGAATCATATCACTTCCAAATTCATTTTCTGAATTTCTATTCCAACCACTTCTTGAAGCTCCTCCCTGATAACCAAATCCTCTAATATAAGGCATATCATTACCGTTTAGGTTTCTAAACCGTGGAATATAAATACCATTTGCTCGACGACCAAAGTAGTATTTATCTTCAAAACCTTCAACTGAAGCCCTTGCCCCTGTACGGAAATGATGATCCATTAAATTATGTCCCAATTCCCCACTATCATTACCAAGTCCGTTGGGAAATCGGTCTGATTTTGAATTCAGCATTATGTGAGTAGAAGCAATTGTAGAAGCATTAAGGAAAATAATTTTTGCAAAAAACTCAATCGTTTCACCCGTTTGAGAGTCAATTACACGTACACCTTTGGCCTTTCCTGTAGTATCGTCATATATTACAGACTCGACAGCACTGTGAGGTCTCATTGTTAGGTTTCCGGTAGCATATGCTGCAGGTAGTGTTGCAGATTGGCTACTGAAATAAGCGCCAAACGGACAACCTCGCATACAACGGTTTCTGTACTGACAAGGACCACGACCATTGTGTTCTTTCGTAACAATAGCCGTACGACCAATTGTTAGGTTTCTACCATTAAATTTGCTTGCTATTTTTGATTTAAAATCTTTTTCAACACAATTCAATTCCATAGGAGGAAGGAATTTACCATCAGGTAAATGAGGCAAACCTTCGGCTTGTCCACTAATTCCTGCGAAAGTTTCTACATAATCATACCATGGAGCAAGATCTTCATAACGAACTGGCCAGTCAACAGCCACGCCATCTTTCAAGTTGGCCTCAAAATCGAGGTTACTCAAACGATAACTTTGCCTTCCCCACAACAACGAACGTCCACCTACATGGTATCCACGAATCCAGTCAAATCTTTTATCTTCAGCATAAGGCTCATCAGAATCTTTAATCCACCAATGTTTGGTTGATTCCCTGATTGTATATCCGGTACGATTTTGCACCCAGTAATCTTTCTCTAACACATCGTCGGGAAGTCTATCCCCATTGGGAAGTTGCCAGGGATCAAGCATTGCCGTTGGGTAATCGCCGTGTTTTACATCCCTACCCTTTTCCAAAGCAAGTACTTTCAGACCTTTTTCAGTCAATTCCTTAATAGCCCAGCCCCCACTTATACCGGTTCCTACAACTATAGCATCGTAGGTATTTTCACCCTCGGCTTTCAAATTCAAATTTGCCATAAATTAAGTTTTATTAAATAAAATTCTTGTTTCTGTTTTTCCTTTGTTTTTTCTTCCTAAAAAGACTTAAAAACTGTTTCAAACCGTCAAAATACAGGGTAAAAAACAACACAAAGGACATAAACCAAATTACGAAGATGTTAAAATAAAGAGTATCCCATATATATCCAAAGAACTGTTTCACTGGTGTATAAAAATCAGCACGATAATTCCATGAATGGTCAATATGGCTTGTATTATAAATTGGATTATACTTTCTGGTCAACCTCTTATCCTGTTTAACAATTCGCAATAAGGATCTGGAATTTTTCACTATTTCAGCTATTTCCAAATTTTGGTAAAGGCCTTTCATGGAATCGTAATTTATTCCATTTTCATTCCACCGTTCAATCAACTTCAACTTCTCTGTTTCTACTTTAGAGAACCTTTTAGCATATACTTTTTTAAGAATTTCAATTGTCCTCTTTGTTTCAAAATATACTTCAGCGTTGAATTTATTAAAATTAAGTTCCACAAGCGATTGAGGGGGTTCATGTTGGAGGTAATAGTATTCTTTCAAAAGTTCATCCTTCACCAAATCAATTGATCTTTTCATTTTGGCATTGATTTCAGAAAAGGAACGTTTATCAAGATTGTTAAAACAATATTCCAATTCCGACTCCAATGTTGGAAAGTAATAGATTTGTTTAAACTCGATATCAGCCATTCTTTTATTAATTTGAAAGAAAGGTTTTTCGAAAGGATTGTCTTTAAACTGGGTTACCATAGCGGCCTCAAAAGCCCATCGTGACGCCATAAGGTCGCCGAATAAGGGTACAGATTTTACTGTTGAAAAGGCAGGATTAAATTTATCAAAGTTAATAACCACGCCACTAAGCAATAGTTGGGGAATAAGCAAAAGGGGGATTATAATATAAATTGTTACAGCTGAATTAAAAGAAGATGAAATATTAAGGCCCAGCATATTTGCAAAACAAGAAATTGAGAAAAGAATTACCCAAAATCGGGGTTCAATACCTTCAATTCCTAAAATCACATCACCTATAAAAGCAAAACTTACTGTTTGAATTGCTGAAATAATAAAAAGAATGGTAATTTTTGAAGTGAGGTAACTAAATCTGCTCAGGTTAAGAAAACGTTCTCTTTTCAACATCATACGATCCCTGAAAATCTCCTCGGCCGATACCGTCAATCCCATAAATAAGGCCACAATAATACTCATAAAGAAGTAGACTGGAATATTATCGTTTTCAGCAAAATTATAGGTAGGATTATCCCCTTTAAAAGCATTATAATAACGAACCATAACACCTATAAAAATGGCCAAAACAGGAGCTTGAAATAAGTTAATGGCCATATATTGATCATTAGCCAACTTGGTTTTAACATCTCTGATGAAGTAGGTTACCCATTGACTCATTCTTGAAGGTATTTTTGTAACAGACTTAATTCCTTCTTTAATTTGTTTTACGGGTTTTAATTTAATGTTGTCTTTATAATACTGGTACCATTGCTGGGGTGATATTTTACGTATATCTGTATGTCGGCCAAACTCGTTTACAATTCTGGTTTCTATAATATTAAACACCTGTTCACTATTTATATTACCACATTCCATGCAAGCACCCTGATCCTTATTTGCAGCATTTACTATATTTTTGAAATAAGTAACAGATTCCACAGGGTTACCATAAAATATCTGAAACCCTCCAACATCCATAATTACCAGGTTATCAAACATTTTAAAAATATCAGAAGATGGCTGGTGAATTACCACAAATACCATTTTTCCCCGAAAAGACAACTCCTTCAGTAAATCCATTATGTTTTCAGAATCTCTTGAAGAAAGTCCGGAAGTGGGTTCATCCACATAAAGTACAGAGGGTTCCCTCATAAGTTCCAAACCGATATTTAATCTCTTTCGTTGCCCCCCACT
>JAOUKG010000016.1 GCA_029882725.1 Cyclobacteriaceae bacterium | reverse complement strand
CCATAGGTATATATGGGTTAGCTCAGGACTTGGAAGTATTAGGTTCTATGCCACAAATCATCGCTGACTATCAAGCAGACAATGTGAATTTTATAGGATCTTTTCCTACTCTTCAGGAGATTAACAATTATACTACTCTTGCGAATAACGGTTCTATTCAGTCGTTATGGCGTGATAATTACAGAGTTATTTTGGCAGCAAATGCGGTTATAGCCAATGTTCCAAATGTTCCAGGTGATGGTTTTACTCAAACTGAAAGGAATCAACTTATAGGAGAAGCTAAATTTTTACGGGCCATAGTGTATTTTAATTTAGTGAATTTGTTTGCCCACCCTTACCAAATTTCAAGTGGGACGAATGATGGTATTCCTTTAGTAACGGATCCTTTTTCTGGGGATATTGTACTTTATAGTAGAGCTACGGTGAATGAGGTACATACGCTGATTGAGCAAGATTTAACGGATGCAATTAGTTTATTGCCTGGTGATGATTTAGGAAATTCGCAAGCTACAGTGGGTGCTGCACATGCTCTGCTTTCGAGATTGTATTTGTATAGAGAGGATTGGACAAAAGCCGCCTCAGAAGCAAATTATATAGTTGGAAATCCGACAACCTATGTTCCTGCGACTTCTGTTGATTTTTATAGTAAGGCGTCTGGTGAAGAGTTATTCACATTGGTCAATACTGCCGTTGATAATGGGGGTACAGGATCAGGTGGTTGGGATGGCTATTACGAACCATCAGAGCAGGGTGGTCGTGGTGATTGCCCTTTTAGTGTAGATTTAATAAATACCTTTGACCCTGCAGATGAGCGGCTATTATTTAGCGAAACTGGTGACAATGGTATGTTATACACCAGAAAGTTTGATGATGGTGCCAATGATGCGAGTAATGTACCTGTTATAAGAATTGGGGAAATTTATCTAAATAGAGCAGAAGCTATTGCAAATAGTGGAGGTGTTGTTACCCAAGAAATAGTGGATTTATTGAATATGACCAGATTAAGAGCGGGGTTGACTGCATATGTTTTAGCCGACTTTGTCGATGTTAATTCTTTGTTAGATGCAATAAGTGACGAACGTAGATTTGAACTTGCTTTTGAGGGGCATAGAAGAATGGATTTACTGCGAACAGGAAGGGATTTACGACCAGCAATAGATCCGGATTTTAGTGAGTCACAACCAGGTGATAATTTAACAATTTTACCTATTCCGCAAAGGGAAATGGATCTAAACTCCAATTTGACTCAGAATACTGGGTACTAATTAGTGTAAACAATTTTTATGGGAAAGCTATTTGATTAAGATCCCATTTTTAAAATAAAAAAACCGGAATTTAATTCCGGTTTTTTTATTTTAAAAATAATTATAATTCACCACTTCTTCTATAAACCTCAAATACACATTGTAATCAACAAATAGTAAAAATAACATCCCGAAAACGGCACCCCACAGATGGGCTTCGTGATTGATGTTGTCCATGCGGGTTTTACTCATCCGTATGGTGTAGATCAAATATACAGTTCCAATAATAAATCCGGGAAAGCACAAAATGCCCAATAAACACAACGGCGTTGTGGGGGCTAAAATGATAAAACAAAACACCAACGCTGAAACTCCTCCCGAAGCTCCCAAACTGTTGTAATGAGGCTCATCTTTGTGTTTAAAATAACCGGGTATACTGGAAATGATTATGGCTGAAATATATAATGTCAATAACAAGAGTGTAGACATCCCCGGAAAGTATATTTCAAAATACAATTCTACACCATTACCCAAAAAATACAAGGTAAACATGTTGAAAGCCAAATGTGACCAGTCTTTATGGATAAATCCGGATGTCAAAAAACGGTAAAGTTGTTTGTCTCTTTTTATATACCAGGCGTTGAAAATCCACTTTTTCATTAAAGTGGGATTTTGGAAGGCTAAGTAAGAAGTGATAACAGTGACTATAATAATAAGTAATGTGAAATTACTTTCCATAAGTTTAGAATTGAAAATAGATAAATGATCTTACACCGCCCTTCATGTATTGATAAACCACAAATACTGTAATTACACAGGCAAGGATTTTTATAAGTACATGAGAGCGTATAAATGTTCTTTTAAACTGATCTTTAATTGAATCGGGTAGCCAATGTATTATAAATCCAATCAGTAAAGTAACGAAAAATGGATAGTTGGCAGAAACAACAGCAGGAATTACTTCGGGGCTAAAATTATTCCAAATCTGATACATCATATTTTTGGCGATGTCTATATTTTCTGACCTGAAGAATATTCGTGTAAACGTAATGAAAGTGAACGTGACCAGCACTTTCCATGCTATTGTAATCCAATTATTGTAGCGTTCCCACGGGCTTATTTTTCTCCAAAATTTATATACAACTAACCCCAATCCGTTTAACCCTCCCCAAATTACAAAATTCCAACTCGCACCATGCCATAATCCCCCAAGTAACATAGTAATCATGAGGTTGATATTGGTATTGATGCTCTTCTTAACAGTTGGAAGGAAATAACCCAAAACACCAAGTATTACAATGAGGGCTAAAAAGTAGAATGCCAGGGGAGGGTAGCCTGAAATCAACACTATAATAGCCATGATAATTGCTATTAAAATATAGGAAGCATAGCTCCCTGTGCGATTTCCCCCCAAAGGGATATAAAGATAATCTTTTAGCCAGGTGGAAAGGGAAATGTGCCACCGTTGCCAGAATTCGCCCACATTTTTTGCTTTGTAAGGCGAATTGAAGTTCGTGTTTAGCCTAAATCCCATAAGTAGGGCAATTCCTATGGCAATATCGGTATAGCCTGAAAAGTCGGCATATACCTGCATACTGTATCCAACTACGGCCATTAAATTTTCAAAACCTGTATTTCGTAATGGGTCGCTAAAAACCGTATCGATAAAGTAATAGGCTAAAAAATCGGCAAGAATTACTTTTTTGGCCAATCCTTTCAGTATCCAGTATAAAGCAAGACCAAATTCATAGGGCCTGAGTCTATAATCCTGATATAATTGAGGTATAAAATGAGAGGCTCTTACTATAGGCCCCATTACCAACTGAGGGAAGTAAGAAACATAAAACCCAAAATCAAGGATGTTGTAGACAGGTTTCAACTTTCCTTTGTAAATATCTACCGAATAACTGATGGTTTGAAAGGTGAAAAAGCTTATTCCGATAGGAGGGAGCCATCTGGCAGGATCATGGGGGTAAGCGTAGTCGTTGATTCCGTAGAACCAATGGCCTAAATGATTGCTGAGATCCATGCCAGTTCCAAAGGCTGCATTAAATGAATCTGTGAAGAAATAGGCATACTTGAAATAAACCAATACAAGGAGGTTGATGCTTATGCTGAGGACTACCTGAATGGTCTTGTGAATCTGTTTTTTGCTATGGTAAATCCCTATACCCAAAAAATAATCCACAAATGTGCTAAAGAGCAGTAGAATAAAGAAGTACCCACTTATTTTGTAATAGAAAAACAAACTGATGAGAAATAGATAAATGTTTCTGGCACCTTTTTTTCTATAAATTATTGAGTAAATGCCCATTACAATCCCAAAAAACATCCAAAAATACAAACTGTTGAAAAACAGCTGCAGATAGTCATTGCTATCGAATAGAAGTATTTTTTTCAGGTATTCCGAAATCATTTGGTCAGTTAATTAGTCAGGTTTTGTGAATTTTTAATATGGTATTCGTACGATTTTATCAGGGCGCTAAAAAGCATGCTTCCGGCCAATTCATATCCTTCCGATGT
Source organism: Cyclobacteriaceae bacterium (assembly GCA_029882725.1). GTDB lineage: Bacteria > Bacteroidota > Bacteroidia > Cytophagales > Cyclobacteriaceae > JAHEMU01. The sequence continues at coordinate 9,098 of JAOUKG010000016.1, read as the reverse complement.
GAAGTGGACCTTATCACTTTTGGCTAAACCGTAATTTTGCCAGTCAACAATTGAACCCAGTCCTCCCATGATTGAAAACAGGTTCCAAACCCCTGCGTCATACTCTTTAGCGAGTTCGTACATGGCTTTTTCAACCAATAACCCATTTCTGTTTACATATCTTCTACGGTAGTAGCTGTCGTTGTTAGTTGTGAATAAGATGGCTACTTGGGGAGAAGCTCTTTTTATTTTGTTTATCAATTGGCGGTAATTTTCTTTGAACTGACTTGGACTAAACCGTGTGCCATAGGCATCGTTTATGCCAATTGAAAAAATAACTAAATCAGGCTTTACTGTTGCAACATGATTTTCCAACAGATCGCATCGAAGGTAACTAGGAACACTGGCACCATTTACCCCAATTGCGTGATAGGCAAATCCGGGTAATTTATTTCCAAATTGAAGACCATACAAAGTAAATTGTTTTTGCCAGTTTTCTCTTTTTTCGATACTTAGCATCAGGGAATCTTGCTCTGAGTTAAATATAAACTCGATGTACCCGTCGTGAATTATTTTTTCCTTAATAAATTCAGTATTGGCATCGATATTAAAAGCCATTGAATCGGTTTCGCAATATACCAGCAAGCTTGTGAACTCAGATTGAGGAAAAGCTTCATTGAATTTTATTTTTATAGACGATAGTGAATCATGGGTAGTAACCGACATACCCGACAAGCCCAGAGTACAATCTTTTTTACGTTCAGTGTTTTTGCAATAATCCCAATATCCTGAATAGGAAACCTGATAATTGGAGGGGTTATTAGTGCGCGCCACACGGAATGGAAACAAAAAACCCCGGTATGAATTCAACCCAGCTTCAATGGTTTGTAATTTTGTTCTCATACTGGATGAAAAGACACCTGCCTGTATGTGGCTGCCTCCCATGTGCATAATGTTGACTTGTCCTTTTCCATTAAAGATTACTTCGTCGAATTTGCTGTAAAGGTTTTGAAAGGATGCTGAATCACCGGGGAAATCAAGTTGGTTTTCCGAAAGGTGAACGAAGTTGTATTCAGGGATATCATGCGGAAACTCTTGCGGGAATACAGGGCTAATGAATATGCCCCAGGATAATAAAAAGGTCAGAAATATTACTCTCATTTCAATTTCTATGTTATTCTGACTTTTTCGTTTGAAATTCATTATAATCTTTAATCAAAGCATTGTAGAACATTTGGGCAATTTTCCCGGCTCCTCTTAAATTAAAATGAACATAATCTTTACCGGCAAGCGCAGGTGTTGCATCCACCCAGGCTTCCATACTATTCATTCCCCCCATGGCTTCCATCATGTCCCAATATACTCCACCCTTGTTAAAGGTAGCTGTTTTCAAAGCGTCACGTACATTGGGAAGCAAGGGGTAAGAATTGTATTCCCCATTTTCCATAGTGCCCATATCTGAAGGGCCAATTACAATTATACTTACTCCCGGTATCAGGTTTTTTAAATATTGAAGTTGGGATTCAAACCACCGTCCATATTGCAAACATTCTTTTTCTGAATCAATATAGGGCATTACGTTTCCTCCAAATTGCAGAATAAGTAATTTGATGTCATATAGGTTGTAGGTCTTCGATAATAGGTTGGAATCCATTTTCCTGAATAAAGTTCCGGAACTTCCCCTTAAAGCAATGTTGTCCACAATTACTCCTCCTTTCCCTTCCAGGTTCACACCATATACATCAGGACTGTCGCCCCCTTCAAATTTAAATGAAATAGATTCGATAGGTTTATTTTGATTACCTTGAAGTACATGCAACCCTTTACTGGGAAGAAATGTTCTCTCCTGAATGATGGAATCTTCAATTAATGTTTTAACTGTTACCTGCTTCTTGTTGTTTCCAAAGAGCAATTGGTAGTTGTAAAAAACTTTTGTGGTTCCATAAGATAACCTTGATTTTTTATAGGTTATGGTGCCTGTAAAAATACTGTCGATAAATTCCGGGGTACGTAATATGGAATCAGATAAAATTGGGGAGAATCTACCAAAATTAACCAGGGGTCCATATTTTTTATGAGTTACGAGTGTGTCCACTTTCCCGTAAAGGGTATATCTTTTCCAATTTTCAGAAGCTTCATATTCAAAAGCGGCAGATCTTACAAGAGGTACAGCAGGAATAAGCCCCGGGCCTGAGCCTCCAAATTTTGATTGGAGTTTGTTGCGTAGATAGCCTGTTATGCGGTCTCCTTCAATTTGAGAGTCCCCATAATGCATTATGCGAATAGGTTTTTTTGAATTTTTTTTCTCTAATTCCGTAAAGAAGGGATATAAAACAGACTTGTCTCCATTGGGATAATGTAGTTGAAGTTGCCAGTTTCGTATACTGTCGGCCTCCAGTGCCATTTTAAGTGAATCTATTTTTGCGTTTTTTGATAACTCAATGCTGTCTATATCAAAATCGTTGTCAATAATTTGGCTAAAGTCTTTCTTTTCAGCGCTATCAATTTCAAACAGGGAATGTATCGATGGAAAGTCAAGACTTAATTGATCGTTAATCCTTACTCCATTTTCAGGGTATATCATGCTTATTATTCCCAACAGGGCAAACACTGACCATGTAAACGAAAAAATGTGTACGGGCTTCAAATGCTTAGGGTTTTAGGATTTTTATTACCTGACCGGGTTTAATGGAATCTGAAATCCCGTTAAGTTTTTGGATTTTTTCAATAGAGTTACCCGGATTTTCTTTAGATATCTTCCACAAAGTATCACCTTCTTTGATAGTGTACTCTGTTGTTAATGAAGGAGAGACATAAAGGGTGGGTTTAGACTCTGTTGCTGGTTTCGCTTTTGACTGTGTTGTAGTTAAGGCTGCCTTACCTACATAAATCTCAAGTTTTTGTCCTATATCAATGCGATCGGATCTTAGGTTGTTCCATCTTTTTATTGAAGAGACACCCACGTTGTGTTTTTCCGCTATTTTTCCTAAAAAGTCGCCTGATTTAACGGTATAGACTATTTTTGTGGAATTAGGAGGTGTAACAACTTCATGGGGTACATACACCTTTTTAGCCAGCTTTTCAGGTTCATTGTATTTTTTTGATTCAACAATGAGGCTTTCTGCTATGGCTTCGATTTTACTATTTACACCTTGTGGCACATAATAAGAGTTGCCACTTATTTTCTCAGGGTAGATTAAATTTCCCCTGTGCGTTGGATTTAAAATTTGAAGTTGTTGTTCGGAAACCTTCATTTTTTCTGAAAGGAGTTTTACGGAAATTACCTCCTCCAGTTTAATGGGTTCTATTTCATTATTTGCAACAATATGAGGGGGGAGCATATCATGTTCCAGATGAAAATTTGAAACATAAATAGCAGCAAAAAAAGACGGGATAATTTGTTGTTCCTGAGCTGTTAGATTTTGCTTTATTTCCCAATAGTTAATGGCGCCTTCTGATTTAATCATGGCCTTGTTTACAATGGCAGGGCTGAAGGCAAAAGCAGTGATAGCCATATTCCAGCTTTTGTATTCGTTGTAAAGATCCTTGAGGTATTTTACGGCGACTTCTGTTGATTTAGTGGGGTCTTTTCTTTCATCAATGTATTTATTGATTTGTAATCCATATTTAATGGCTACGAAATAATTTAATTTCCAAATACCAACTCCACCTTCCGGGGAGATAGCCTGGTTATGCATTCCCGAGAGAACTATCGGTAAATATTGGATTTCTTTGGGAACCTTATTTTTACTGATAGTTTCAATGATTTGATTATTGTAGAGGTTGCCCAGGGAAAGTGCAATTTCGAAATTGGATTTTTGACCTGTTGTATAATGATGAATGTAATTAAATACATCTTCATTAAGTTCCATTCTTAATTCGGTTGCAAGTTCCGAATACAATGATTTGATTTTTTCTTTTGAAAAATTATCTTCAGAAGAAGTCAGCCCCGAATTTTTTTTAATAATGGTGGAATACCACTTTCCCAGGCTGTCTATAGGTTCATAATTTTTAGGATATGCATCCTTGAACTCAGTGTAGGCACTGGTAGTTAAAAAAATAAGGGTGAAAGTTAACGATAAAAACCCCTTTATTATATGCATCTTAATATCAAATATCCATTAATTATCACAAATCAACAAATTATTTGCGAAATTGTAAAGTATAAAGGGTTAATGCGTTGGTTATTACGTTAGTCAGACGTTGCAAACAATCTACCTGCATCCTATATTTGGGGCTATAATAGGCAATTGGTAAAAACAGTTTTGTCTAAAAGTATAAGATAATTAAGTAGATCTATAAATAATAACAGAAAATGAGGGAAAATCTTTTCAGCTTTGAGAAAATTCATACAGTAATTTATGAAAATTCAAATGAGGGTGCTGAATATATCGCGAAGACTATTTCAGATTTAATTAGAAAAAAACAAAAAGAGGGGAAATCTGCCATTTTGGGTCTTGCAACGGGGTCTTCTCCGATTCATGTATACAGAGAGCTTGTTAGGTTGCACAAGGAAGAAAGTTTGAGTTTTAAGAACGTAATTACGTTCAATTTAGATGAGTACTTTCCTATGAGGCCCGATGCTGTGCAGTCGTATGTACGGTTTATGGGTGAAAACTTATTTGATCATATCGATATAGATATGTCTAACGTAAACATTCCGGACGGAACCATAGATATCAGTGAGGTGCAGGAATATTGCTTAGGATACGAAAGGAAGATAGATGAATTAGGAGGTATTGATATTCAAATATTGGGAATTGGTCGTTCCGGACATATTGGTTTTAATGAGCCGGGTTCCAATGATCGGTCGTTGACAAGATTGGTAACATTGGAAAGAATTACACGGTCGGATGCTTCAGAAGCCTTTGGTGGCGAGCAATTTGTTCCCCGGAGAGCTATTACTATGGGTGTAGATACTATTTTACGCTCGAAAAAGATATTTTTAATGGCGTGGGGAAATGGCAAGGCCGATGTGGTTAAGCAAATGCTGGAGGGACCAATAACTGATTCTGTACCCGCTTCATTTCTTCAAAATCACCCTAATACAAATGTAGTAATTGATAGAGGTGCAGCAGAAAAGCTTACCCGCTTTAATGAGCCCTGGCTTGTTCAAAGTTGCACATGGGACGATAACCTTGTGAAAAAGGCAATTGTATGGTTAAGCCGTGTTACAAAAAAGCCCATTTTAAAGCTCACTGATCAGGATTATAATGAGCATGGATTGAATGAGCTTTTGACAGATCAGGGGCCTGCATACATGATCAATATCCGTGTTTTCAATATGTTGCAGCATACCATTACGGGTTGGCCGGGAGGAAAGCCTAATGCTGATGATTCTCAGCGTCCGGAAAGACGAAATCCTGAATCCAAGAGGATAATAATATTTAGCCCGCACCCCGATGACGATGTAATTAGCATGGGGGCAACATTTATGCGTTTGATTGATCAGGGCCACGAAGTTCACGTAGCCTACCAGGTTTCCGGGAATATTGCAGTTGCCGATGATGAAGCCTTGAGATTTGCTGAATTTCTCCATGATGTAAATAAATACTACAACAGGGAGCCAAAAACCGATTTTGAAAAGATCCTTAATTTTATAAAAAACAAAAAGGAAGGTGAGGTTGATATTCCCGAAGTAAGTATGATAAAGGGATTAATAAGAAAAGGAGAGGCAAAGGCTGCTGCCCGTTATTGCGGAGCTAAACCACAAAACGTTCATTTTTTGGATCTGCCTTTTTATGAAACAGGAAGGGTACAGAAACAACCATTGGGTGAGGAAGATGTGAAAATTATTCAGGATTTGATTTCTGAAGTTAAACCACATCAAATCTATGCCGCCGGAGACCTTGCAGACCCCCATGGAACACACAGGGTTTGTCTTGAAGGTATTTTTGAGGCTGTTAAGCGATTGAAGTCTGAGGAATATATGAAGGACTGTTGGGTTTGGTTATACCGGGGAGCATGGCACGAATGGGAAATCCCTGAAATTGAAATGGCGGTTCCTATTAGTCCTGAAGAATTATTGCGTAAACGTTTTGCCATATTTAAGCATCAGTCTCAAAAAGATGGTGTGGTTTTCCAGGGAAGTGATAGCCGGGAATTTTGGCAAAGAGCTGAAGATCGAAACAGGGACACTGCTACTCAGTATGATGAGTTAGGACTTGCGGAGTATGAGGCTATGGAAGCTTTTGTACGATGGAAATATTAAAATGAAATACTTACTCTATATTGTTTCTATTTTGATGGTTTCGGGTTGTCGCACAGCTGCGATTCCTTCAAAATATGAATTCAGAGGGGTTTGGGTGGCTTCGGTGAAAAATATCGACTGGCCTTCCCGCTCTGGTTTGGATGTAGATAAGCAAAAAGACGAATTTCGAAAGATTACGGCCTATCATGCCGATGCCGGAATGAATGCGTTGGTAGTTCAGGTGCGACCTGCTACCGATGCATTTTATTCATCTGAAATTGAGCCCTGGTCACAATGGCTTACCGGAAAACAGGGGGTGGCTCCTGATCCTTTTTATGATCCTTTGAATTTTTTGATTGAAGAAACCCACAACAGGGGAATGGAATTCCATGCCTGGTTAAATCCATACAGGGCTGTAGTTGACTACGACAGTGCAGAGGTAGCATTAAACCATATTTCAAGAATCCAACCTTCCTGGTTTGTTCGTTATGGCACGAACCTTTATTTTGATCCGGGAGTTCCCGAAGCCAGGGAATATCTGGTAAATGTAGTTCGTGATATGGTAAGTCGATATGACTTGGATGCAATTCATTTTGATGATTATTTTTATCCTTACAAAATTGCAGGAGAAGAATTTCCGGACTCTGTTTCCTTTTTTCTTTATGGAAGGGACTTTCAAACCAGAGACGATTGGCGAAGGGATAATGTAAACCAGTTGATAAAAGAACTGCATTTAGCAATAAAACAGGAAAAAGACTGGGTGAAGTTTGGAATAAGTCCTTTTGGAGTTTGGCGAAATATTGCTGATGATGAAAAAGGTTCAAATACCAGAGCCGGTCAAACAAACTATGATTATCTGTATGCAGATATCTTATTTTGGTTGAAAAATGAGTGGATAGACTATGTTGTGCCTCAAATTTATTGGCATATAGGGTTTGAATTAGCCGAATATACTACCCTTGTTGATTGGTGGAGTAAAAACAGTTTCGGGAGGCAGTTGTATATTGGTCAGGCGAGTTATAGAATTGGTGGAGACCGGGCCAAAGAATGGAAGAACCCTTCCGAAATGCCAAATCATCTGCGGGTTAATAGCAAATATCCGGAGGTTGACGGTAATATTTTTTACAATACCAACTCGATACTTGAAAACCGTTTGGGGTTTTCGGACTCGTTAAGAAATGATTTTTACAGAGCCCCTGCTTTTACCCCACCTATGTTGTGGATTGATAGTGTAGCGCCTGAAATGAAGGAGATTTTATCCGTAAAACCCTTGGCTCGGGGGAATCATATAACCTGGGGTCCTATTTTGGAGAAGGGGGCCAAGGTGGTTATATATAGATTTAAAGGGAAAAAGGAGGGGAGTATTGATAATCCTGAAAATATAATTTCGGTAGTTAATGGTGTTCAGGATTTTTATACAGATTCAAACATAAACTCAGGTAAGTACTATACCTATGTTATTACCGTAATGGACAGGCATAATAATGAAAGTATTGCATCTAAGCCCGTGGTGATTAGAAGTTCAAAAAAATAATTTTATGAGATATATATTCCTTTTTCTTGTCGTAGGCTTTTTTTATAATTCTTTCGGCCAGGATTTAAACTTTTCGACAATTGAAAAAGAGAAGAATTGGGTTGATTCTGTTTTTTCAAAGCTTTCTGACAAAGAGAAAATCTCGCAGTTAATAATTATCCGTGCGCTTACTCCTGATGACGAGCCCGGAAAAATGAAAGTACTCAATGAGTTGAAAGAGCTGAAGCCCGGAGGAGTAACCTTTTTTGCCGGAGATCCATTGTCTCAATTGGACATTACCAATAGGATGCAAGCGGAGGCGAGGGTTCCCATGTTGGTTTCTATTGACGGGGAGTGGGGCCTGGCAATGCGTTTGTCAAATACAATAGCCTACCCCTATCAAATGGCGTTGGGTGCTATTCAGGATGATGCATTAATCTACGAAATGGGGGCGGAAATTGCGCGACAATGTAAAAGAATGGGGATTCATATCAATTTTGCCCCGGTGGTTGATATTAATAATAATCCGGCTAATCCGGTAATAAACTATAGATCTTTTGGTGAGGATAAGTGGAATGTTGCAAGGAAAGGGCTTGCCTACGCCAAGGGGCTGGAGGATAATGGTGTTTTGTCTTCAATCAAGCACTTTCCCGGACACGGAGATACTGGAACTGACTCCCATTTAGCACTTCCTGTATTACCTCACAGCAGGGAGCGTATGGATAGCCTTGAACTTTTTCCTTTTAAATATATTATTGAGAACAATATTGGAGGCATAATGGTAGGGCATTTGAATATCCCCGCCCTGGATAGTGATACTGATCGTGCGAGTTCTTTAAGTAAAAAGATAGTAACAGGGGAACTTCGTAATAAAATGGGTTTTGGTGGTGTAATTATGACAGATGCACTGGAAATGAAGGGCGTGGCAAGTCATTATAGTGCAGGCAAGGCCGCTGTGGAAAGTTTTAAGGCGGGAAATGATGTTTTGGTTTTGCCTGAAAGTCTTTCCGAAGCATTGGCCGCGATTGAAGCCGAAATTAAAAAGGGGGGTATTAAAAGGTCTGAAATTGATGAAAAATGCAAAAAACTATTGCGTTTGAAGTACAGATTGGGGTTGAATCAAAAACAATATTTTGAAAAGGAAGGGTTGTTGGAAGATCTGAATTCACCTTCAGCGCACTTATTAAACCGTAAATTGATAGAAAATGCATTAACTGTTGTACAAAACAATGATGCTATACCTGTGAAAGATTTAAATCAATTGAAGGTAGCCTCTCTTTCGGTAGGGGCTGAGGGTATTACCGAATTTCAAAATGGTTTGTCGAGATATACACAGGTTTCTCATTTTCAGATAGGTGTGAAAGGGGAGAAGTTGGAAGATGTGCAAGATGAATTAAAGGAGTTTGATTTGGTAAT
>JAOUKG010000504.1 GCA_029882725.1 Cyclobacteriaceae bacterium | reverse complement strand
GTCTCCAAACCTCCCAAGGCATCAACCAGTCCGTTATCCAACGCCTGCAATCCCGACCAAACCCTTCCCGAAGCAACAGCAAGTATTTTTTCCTTATCGGTTTTTCTTCCATCGGCCACACGCTGTATAAAAGTATCGTATCCTTTATTTACTTGTTTTTGTATCACCTCTCTCTCAGCCTCGGTAAGGCTTCTGTTCACCGTCATCATTCCCGAAAAATCACCGGTATTGACTTCGTCGAAAGTAATACCCAGTTGTTTATCGAGCATATCCCCAAAATTAAACATCATTCCAAAAATACCAATAGATCCCGTGATGGTTGTTGGTTCTGCAACAATAGAATCGGCACCCATTGCAATGTAATATCCACCTGAAGCGGCCAAATTTGAGAAGGAAGCAATAACAGGTTTCTTTTCTGCTGTAAGTTTCACTTCCCTCCAAATCAATTCCGAAGACTGCATTTCCCCCCCGGGACTATTTATTCTCAACACAACTGCCTTTACCTTTTCGTCTTCCCTTACCTTTTTCAAAAATTTCGTAATATACCCGGAAGACAGCTCATCGGGAGAATTCCCCGGCATTACCTGACCTTCGGCAATTACAATAGCAATTTGGTTTTCAGAAGAACCTTTTTTCAATTGGCTTGAATATGCTGAATAAGAAATAATATTTAAATCTTCTTCTTTTTCCACCTCCATTTTCTTTTTCATCAGGTCAATAAACTCATCTTTGAAAATAACTCCATCGATAAGCTTCTGCTCATAGGCTTCTTCTGCATTATGAACCTTCATTTCCTTTGATGCCGAAACCACATTTTCAAATGGGATATTTCTTGATTCAGCTATTTTTGAAAGATTATATTGATCAATCGAATTTAACAAAGAAGCAAGTTGCTCGCGATTTTCCGGGCTTAAATCTTCTCTAAGAAAAGGCTCTACGGCACTTTTATACTCACCTACTCTAAAAATTTCAGGTTCAATGTCGTATTTCTCAAAAAATTTCTTGAAAAAGATGACAGAAGCATTCAAACCATTAAATTCAAAATAACCTTCGGGTGCCATATACACTTCGTCAGAAGCAGAAGCAAGGTAATATCCCTTTTCTGAATAATTTTCAGCCCAACTCACTACAAATTTTCCCGAATCCCTGAACTGAATCAAACTATTTCTCAATTCTTCAAGCCCCGAATACCCCTGGTAATACAATCCAGGTTCAATTACAATTCCTTTTATTTTATCGTCTGAAGATGCTTTTTTTATCGTTTGCACCAATGAAACCAAGCCGACAGATCTACTTGCCCCGGAATGAAAACCAAAATTCTCAAAGGGATTGTCCACCTCCTGATCTTTGAGTGGCCCCTTCAAATTAATTTTAAGAATGGAATTTTCCTTTATATTGATTACTTTGTCATCCAAAGAGAATGAAATTATGGTAAGGAAAAATATTATGCCCAACACTGTAAATATTACTAATGCAGTAAGTACTGCTAATATTGTTTTTATAAATTGCATAACTTTTATCTGAAGTAGTTTGAGCCGTAAAATTAACAAGATTAAATAAAGTTTAACCAAAAATATTGCTAAGTGGTCTATGGGCAACCTGAACAAACAAACTGATGGGATTTATATTTTACTAGGCACCAATTTGGGAGAAAGAAAAAACAATCTTCAAGACGCCATTTCCAAACTAAATGAGGTGGACGAGATCTTTGTTACCAACCAGTCTAAAATCTATGAATCATCACCCTGGGGAATTACCAATCAGCCCAAGTATCTAAATCAGGTTTTAGAAGTTGCAACGAGCCTGGAACCCTATCAATTACTTATTAAATTATTGAGTGTTGAGCATAAAATGGGAAGAACGAGAAATGGTATTAAATGGGGTCCCCGGATAATTGATATTGATTTGCTTTTTTACAACCAATCTTGTGTAGAAAGAACAGGGCTTGTTGTACCACATCCTCAGCTTCACAACCGCCGATTCACGCTAATCCCACTGGATGAAATTGCCCCATGGTTCTATCACCCTTTATTGAAAAAAACTGCACATCAATTACTGGAAGAATGCCAGGATCCATTGGTGGTGGTTGGGGTATAGGGGAATAGTGAATATAGAGTGCTGAGTAGTGAACTATTTATAAATGAAGAGGGAGAGTTGATTTGTGGAAATAGTGTGTAGAGCCAAGATACCTTCTATGAATCATAAAGTTATACTCAAATTATCATCCATTGTCAATTATCAATTACCCTACTGCCTTTTAAATAATCCTATGTGCTTTTATATAATAATGAAAAGGTTTTAACTTGTAAATGCTATTATTTAAGATTAAAACACTCCTATTATGAATTTATTTGCTCCTACTACAAATCCTAAAATTCTTGTAAGGCTCTCTTTGATGATGTTTCTTCAGTTTTTTATCTGGGGTTCCTGGTATGTAACTTTGTCAAATTATTTAGTTCAAATAGGTTTTGACGGCATATTAATTGGCAGGGTGTACCTGATGAATAATATTGGGGCTATTATTGCGCCTTTTATTATAGGTATGATAGCTGATCGTTTTTTCTCTTCCCAAAAGGTAATGGGTGTTTTGCATCTTGCCGGTGCTGCCTTTATGTATTTCTCTTCGGAACTAACTACAGCAGGACCGCTTATTCTTTTCATGTTATTGTATAATTTATCCTATATGCCCACCCTTGCCCTGGTAAATGCTATTTCATTTCAACAAATAGACAGGCCTGATTTGGATTTTCCAAAAATCAGAGTGTGGGGTTCATTGGGTTGGATCGCTTCAGGGTTAACAATACTTGCTATCCAAACCTGGTGGATGCCAGATATTGAAGCTTCAAATGCGCCCATGAAAATAGCTTCTATTCTTTCTCTTATATTGGGTTTATATTCATTCACTTTACCCAATACACCACCAAAAATGAAAGGCATGAAGGTGTCGATAGGTGAAGTGTTAGGTTTAAAAGCATTAAGACTTTTTAAAGATCGAAATTTCTCACTTTTCGCCCTTGCCTCTTTCCTTATTTCCATTCCACTGGCATTCTACTATGTATTCACCAATCCTTTTTTCAATGAATCGGGTATGACGGGCGTGGCAGGTAAAATGAGTATGGGGCAGATGTCGGAAGTGTTTTTCATGATCTTGATACCCTTCTTTTTCAAAAGACTGGGGGTAAAGAAAATGTTGTTGTTCGGTATGCTGGCCTGGGTTATTCGTTATGTGCTTTTTGCCATGGGTGATAACGACACTATGGTATGGATGTTTTACGGAGGGATTCTAT
>JAOUKG010000503.1 GCA_029882725.1 Cyclobacteriaceae bacterium | reverse complement strand
TTGTTCGAACATCCTGTGTTCAGGCCTTTCTGATTGTATTGTTAATCCATATAACTGACGTGATAAACCTACAGCAAAATCACAAATATCAATCATCTCCTGTACTTCTCCCATCCCTTCCTGAAGTGATTTGCCCATTTCATACGAAACAAGTGTGCCTAAAGCTTCTTTTTTTTCCCTCAGGGATTCTCCTATGAGCCTTACAATTTCCCCCCTTTTAGGAGCAGGAACTTTTCGCCAGGCTTTAAAAGCCTCTTGAGAAGCCTGAATTACTTTCTCATATTCTTCTTTACTAGTGATTGAAACACTACCTATCTTTTTTCCATCTACAGGACTGTAAGACTCCAGTCTTTCGTCGTTTTTATACCATGTCTGTCCTGTGGAAGTTCCTGCGAGTGTACCTGTCAAACCCAGACTTTCCAATACTATTGTTATATCAGTCATTTTTGCTTATTTTCTTGTTCAAAGGTAATGATTGTATAATAACTATTAAATTTTTTACCACTCTATTGCACGAAGAAATCGCTTGCCTTTTTCGTCAACCCCTTCAATCATGACAGGGCCGGATTTTGAATCAAATGTATTTATAAGCTCAGCAATGGAATGAATTCTGGCCTTATCAATATGTGTTATCACATCACCTTGATGAAAATCATGTTCTTGAAATTTTCCTTGGTTTATTTTCGTTATCTCTACGCCTGCTTCATCTCCCAAATTTTTTAATTGTGCTCCCTCAAGGGTGTTAGATATAGGGAGTGAAATTATCCCCGCATTTCCCTGAAAATCCCGAAGGGTAACAGTTACATTATATTCTTCCTTATTGCGTATATAGCTTATTTCAATCTTATCTCCTGGTCGGTTTCTGGCTACTAATTCCTGTAGTTCACTGGTGTTGGTAACTACTTTGCCATTTACGCCAATTATGATGTCTCCAGATTTCAAACCCGCTTCATTTCCTGCGCTATTTTCATTAACACTCCTTATGAAAACTCCATTAACTACATTGAGATCATAGGATTCAGCAAGTCGGGCATTTACATCATTGATGATAACTCCCAATAAACCGCGCTTTACTTCTCCATATTCCAAAAGATCATCCATAACCTTTTTCACAAGCGTTACAGGAATGGCGAAAGAATACCCTTGAAAAGATCCGGTTTGTGTAGCTATGGCTGTATTGATACCTATAAGTTCTCCGTTAAGGTTTATTAATGCACCTCCGCTGTTTCCCGGATTTACTGCAGCGTCTGTTTGTATGAAAGATTCAATCTGTAAGTTGCTACGTGTTCTTAAAATTCCAATATTTCTGGCCTTTGCACTCACAATACCAGCTGTTACTGTAGAATATAAATCAAAGGGATTGCCAATAGCCAAGACCCATTCACCCGGTATTACCTGGTCTGAATTGCCATATTTTACATATTTTAAGTTCCTTTCATCAATCCTTAGTAAAGCAAGATCTGTAGTTTCATCCTCACCTATAAGTGTAGCAAAGTAACTTCGGTTATCCTGAAGTAAAACTTCTATTCTTTCTGCATTTTCTATTACATGTCTGTTTGTGGCTATATAACCATCATCACTTATAATCACACCAGAACCAGAAGATTGGGGTTGCGAGTCAAAGAAAGCGTCAAGGGGATTGGATTTGCCCTTGTCATGGTAATAGGTATGTATACTCACTACTCCAGGTAATACTTTTGAGGCGGCATGTTGAAAATTTTGGGTTTGATTCAGGGGTTCAAGGGCGATGGAAATTCCAGAATCCTGCCTTTGAGATATGGAAACATAGGTTTTTTTTGGTTTTGTTTTACTGCCTACATTCTCAATCAATAAGTAAACCACAAGTCCACCTAATATTGATGCTAAAAACAAAGTAGTAAAAAAGCTAGTTCTGGTTACCTGCATGCATTCTTTGTTGATATGGGAAAATAAGTTCGAAAAGATGATTCATTCAATCACTTCAATTTAAGTAATTTTTCATTATTGAGAAATTCTTTTATACACGAATACACGTAGTCAAGTTGCTCATTTGTTATTATATAAGCTGGAAGAAAGTATAAAATATTGCCCAAGGGTCTTAATAAAATGCCCTTTTCAATGAAAAAATGATAAATACTTTCCCTTATACTGTTATAATATCCGGATGATTCACCAGTTTTTAGTTCAATTGATAAAACAGTCCCAAGGCAGTTTGCTTTAGTAATAGCAGGGTGATTTTTTATTTCCTCTACAAATAATGTTTGTCGCAAACATAAATTTCTGTGGGATTCTTGTGTTTCCACCCTGTTTAATATTTCAAAAGATTTTAGTGCAACAGCGCAGCCTAATGGGTTCCCTGTGAAAGAATGACCATGATATAAGGCTTTTTCAGATTCTGAATTATTAAACGATTCAAATATTTGTGTCGAAACTGTAGTCAGACTTAATGGTAGGGTTCCGGCTGTGAGTCCTTTTGATAAACAAAAGATATCGGGTTTCTCCTCAATGTAATCTGAGGCAAATAGTTTATCTGTCCGGTAGAAACCTGTAAATACTTCGTCTGCAATACAAATAACATTATATTCGTGTGCCTTGTGAATTAATTTTTCAAGTATTTTGGGAGAATAAATTCTCATTCCTGCAGCTCCCTGTATTAAGGGTTCAAATATAAAGCCGGCAACATCTTTTTTCTCCAATAAATCCTCAAATTTGGCTAAACATTTTTCTTCATTTTCCTCTGTGGGAAAAGGAAGAAAATCAACATCAAATAAATAGGGTTCAAAAGTAATATTAAAACCGCCTCTCTCGCCAACTGCCATTGCACCAAATGTGTCACCATGGTAGGCGCCTTCGAGAGCAATTATTCTTTTTTTATTTTTTTGACCCTGATTTTTCCAAAATTGCATTACAATTTTCAGGGCTACTTCTACAGAAGTACTTCCATTGTCCGAGAAAAACACTTTCGACTGTCCGGGTAAATGTTCAAGTATTTTTTCAGCTATGGAAATTGCAGGCTCATGAGTGAACCCTGCAAAGATAACATGGGAAAGATTTTTTGCCTGTTTAAATAGTTCTTCTGCTATTTCGGGATTGCTATGCCCCAAATTATTTACCCACCAGGAAGAAATCCCATCTATGATTTTCTCCCCATCTTCCGTTATTAAGTAAACGCCTTCTGCCTTAACTAAAGGCAGTATGGGAAAGCCTCCTTTTACTGGTGAAAATGGATGCCATACCACTTCCTGATCTCTTTTTTTAAGATTTTTATTCATTCAAGGTGATTTTAAGATTGTTCGCTATTTTTTTAAC
>JAOUKG010000501.1 GCA_029882725.1 Cyclobacteriaceae bacterium | reverse complement strand
CAAACTTCACGTATGGGTTTTTACCAGATATCGTGGAGTTCGACCCCGCTGGGGTCGTTCTTATAGAATGCTGAATTGTCTATATATATGCGACCCCGCTGGGGTCGAAGGTATAATTTGATAGGTCGCCACAAATATAGGACCCCGCTGGGGTCGTGGGTAGAATGTGATGGGGCGCTACAAATATAGGATCCCGCCGGGGTCGTTCGAATTGCTTAATAATGATCCATCCCAATCCCTCCTTACAGGGTTGGTCCGGGTGTCCACCCGGTCCTTCATACCTGCTTTGGTCTGGACATCCATCCGGTCCTTTAACATTACGCTCATCCCATCCTGTTAATCCTAAAATCCTGTAAATCCTGATGCAGACAATTAGCCACAAAGATATTCAAACTCAACGTATGGTTGTTTGCCCGATATCAGGGAGTTCGACCCCGCTGGGGTCGCTCATATAGAATGCTGGATTGTCTATAAATATGCGACCCCGCTGGGGTCGTGGGTATAAAGTGATAGGTCGATACAAATATAGTACCCCGCTGGGGTCGTTCGAATTGTCTGATAATGCTCCAATTTCATTTTTATCGGTGAAATTGAACTTCCTCTCTCCATTTCAAATCTTTATTCTCTATCTAAATCATAATCTCAATCTCACTGATTTGAATAGAGAGGTGTTGGAATCCACAACCCCAAACCAGACCAAGATTAGTCCCGTGTACTTCACAGGAAAGGAATTGAAGCTAAATTGTGTTGCTTTCAGATTTTTATACCTACTTTAAATTAAACGTTTAAGTTCATTCATTATTTGGGAATTAACTTTATTATTAGGCAATTTGAGTCCAAAAATGAAGGATAATATAAGTTTATCAGAAGAACAGGTATTAAGTAAAATTCAATTAATAAGAGGACATAAGGTTATGTTGGATAGGGATTTAGCGGAACTCTATGAGGTAAAAGCCTTCCGATTAAGAGAGCAAGTAAAGAGAAATATTGAAAAATTCCCCTCACATTTTATGTTTCAACTAACTGAAAAGGAGGTTGATTTAATGGTCTCGCAAAATGCGATACCTTCAAAACAACATCTGGGTGGACATTTGCCATACGTATTTACCGAACATGGATTATTACAGTTGGCAAACGTTTTAAAAAGTAGCAAGGCAACTCAAATGAGTATTAAAATCATCGAGATTTTTGTGAAAATGAGGGAGTTGCTACTTAATCATCAAGAGTTGGTATTAGAGATGGAAAAAATCAAAAGTAAAGTTTCTGGTCAAGATGAGAAGATTGAAGCTCTTTTCAACTACCTAAAGCAATTCATAATAGAAAGGACAAAACCTATAAATCCTATTGGGTTTAAACAAATAGGGAAAGCTAAAAATTAAATGATTATTGCTGATGAATTGTATTATAAAAAACTTGGGTATTCAACTGCTGTAAATACCAAATTAAATTTCACCGAATTTTCGCAATTAACTTTCCCCACTTGTCGTGTCCTAAAATAGGTTGACAAAAATCAATAAATATGAACAAAACCAAGAAAAAAAGTTAGAATCTTCTGGCAAACCCAGTGTTCCTCCTGCCCATCCGATCCTGTTAATCCTAAAATCCTGTAAATCCTGATGCAGACAATTAGCCACGAAGATATTCAAACTCAACGTATGGTTGTTTGCCCGATATCGGGGAGTTCGACCCCGCTGGGGTCGTTCTTATAGAATGCTGGATTGTCTATAAATATGTGACCCCGCTGGGGTCGTGGGTAGAATGTGATGGGTCGCTACAAATATAGGATCCCGCCGGGGTCGTTCGAATTGATTAATAATGCTCCATCCCAATCCCTCCCTACAGGGTTGGTCCGGGTGTCCACCCGGTCCTTCATACCTGGACGTCCATCCGGTCCCTTAACATTACGCCCATCCCATCCTGTTAATCCTAAAATTCTGTAAATCCTGATGCAGACAATTAGCCACGAAGATATTCAAGCACAACGTATGGTTGTTTGCCCGATATCAGGGAGTTCGACCCCTCTGGGGTCGTTCTTATAGAATGCTGGATTGTCTATAAATATGTGACCCCTTCAAATCTTTATTCTCATTCTCATTCTCAATCATAATCTCAATCAACTAATTTGAATAGAGTAGGGTGACTGAACCTGCTTATTTTGGGGGTTTATGATGGTTGGTGCTGTTAATTTTGGATGTTTTTTTTCTTGATTTCCGATAAACAGGTTACCCAAAGGGTAAATTTCATGCCAAGAAAAACATGTATAAATTTATAGTAGGGTGTCTTTTTGGGGTTATACGCAGCTATAATCCTTGAAGCATTCCTATAAAAACAAAATGCTAATATTAATTTATTATTTTTGCAGCTTAAATTTTAATTCTTCATGGTAAAATCAAAGAAAGTTTGCGTGGTAATGCCTGCCTATAATGCATACAGTACATTGGAAAAAACCTATAATGAAATTCCTTTCGATGTGGTTGATGAGGTTGTGCTAACCGATGATCGAAGCAAGGATGAAACAGTGGCCCTGGCAAAAAAAATTGGAATTAAACATGTAGTGGTTCACGATAAAAATACGGGTTACGGGGGCAACCAAAAGTCATGTTACAACAAGGCTCTGGAGTTAGGGGCCGATATTGTGGTGATGCTGCACCCTGATTATCAATATACTCCTAAGCTCATTGAATCCATAGTGTATTTGATTGCCAATGATGTCTATCCTGTAGTAATTGGCTCAAGAATTTTGGGTAAAGGAGCTTTGAAAGGGGGCATGCCTATGTATAAATATATTGCCAATCGTTTCCTTACTCTTTTCCAGAATATACTGATCAACCAAAAACTTTCTGAATATCATACGGGCTACAGAGCTTACAGTAAGGAGGTACTCAATAGTATTGACTACAATAGCAATTCCGATGACTTTATTTTTGATAATCAGTTTCTTGCCCAGATTTTTTATGCAGGTTATGAAATTGCTGAAATTACCTGCCCGACCAAGTATTTTGAGGAGGCTTCCAGTATCAATTTTAAAAGAAGCAGTATCTATGGACTGGGCGTATTGATGGTGTCTTTGAAATACAGGTTGAGTAAGTGGGGACTGAAGTCAAGGATTTTTAAGGGGCTATAATGAATAAGGGGAAGTACGATATCAATTATCTGTGGATAAGCCTGGTTGCAGCGGTCTTTTTTCTTCCGTTTCTCGGAGTTGTTCACCTCTTCGACTGGGATGAAATCAATTTTGCGGAATCAGCCCGGGAAATGATCATTTCGGGTGATTATTTCAGTGTAATGAT
>JAOUKG010000502.1 GCA_029882725.1 Cyclobacteriaceae bacterium | reverse complement strand
TGCCAACATTTGGCCTACCCACTATGGCTACCAGGTTACTCATATTTAAATTTTGTGACAAAGGAATGGCAAAATGTCCTATTCTACAAGGATTTTACCCGTTTACAAGTGAACGATTGCGAACATTTTACAAAGTTGAATGTTCGGTTTTTATATAATAGAAACTTTTGGATACAATTTACATTGTATTAACCCTGAATATTACATTGGTACATTTATTGGAATCTGATAGCCAATGATGGTAAATATGCTATATTGTATAATTAGGTATTGGTCTAAAAATGTATTGAATTATTTGATTCAATTAGCCATACTTTCTATCACTTATTTTTTCATATACATATTTTTATTTTCTTCCGGATTATTTTTCCTGATTCAGTTATTAAGTATCATTATTATAGCCCTTTCAGTGGGGTTTCAAGGTCTTTATTTCCTCTATTCATTCGACAAATTCAGAATTAAGGAATATAAAGTTCGTTTAATTTTAGGAGCATCTTCTGAATCATTATTTTTTAGAGTATGGGTAGAAAATTTTTTGATTCATTTATTTTCTGCAACAATACCTCTACTACTAATTGAAATGCTATTCTCACTGGTAGGTGAGTGCTATTTAGGTAGTGCTATTTCAATAGATGTAGATTTACACAGTTCTTTTTGGGTACTGCTTTTTGTGACCTTATTATCTGTTTTTAATTCGATATTGATTTATACATATATAGGGCGTGAAGAAAAACACTAAATTGAAAAACACTTAATTATAGTTCTGTCTGATGTTTTATTTTTAAAATGCTGAGTATGTTTTGAAAATTAACAGATTACATTGCGTATGTGGTGAGTATTAGGTATTATGCTTTATAATTTATTATTTCTTGCAAAATTCTCGTTTAAGGTAGTGAAGGGTGTGTATTAATATCCAACTATATTTATTAATGAAGAAGCTATTTACCATAATATTGTTTTTTTTTATTGGATTAGGCTGGTTGTCTGCACAAACAGGATTCACTTTAAGAGGGGAAAGTAAAAAAGTACGAATACCATTCAGGATACATTCAAACCTTATAGTTATCCCACTGATTTTGAACAATAGAATTCCTTTAAAGTTTATTGTTGATACAGGAGTACGCAACGCCATACTAACGGAAAAAATTTACACGGACATGCTAAATGTGGGTTATTCCAGAAAATACACTATACGTGGTGCTGGAGGGGCTTTTCTTATTGATGCTTATTTAAGCAAAGGGGTAACGTTAACTTTGCCTGGTTTGGAAGGAAGTGGGAACATTCTTTTTGTTTTGGAAAATGATTATATCGAGTTGAGAAATTTCCTGGGTACAGAGGTTCATGGTATGATTGGGTATGAATTATTTAGCCGTTTTATTGTGGAAATAAATTACGCTAAAAAGATTATTACTTTGCACGACCCGGCTTCCTTTAAGCCCAAAAGGTTATATAGGGAAATGCCTATGGCTGTAGAAGATACCAAACCATTTATTTATACAAAAGTTACAATGGATAATGGTAGTACTATAAATGCAAGGATGTTGGTAGATACGGGTGCCAGTCATGGAATCATGTTAGAACCACAGTCTGGTGACTCAATAATTATTTCCGAAAAAACAATCGATGCAATAATAGGAAGAGGATTGGGAGGTGCAATTGAGGGGCAGATTGGTAGGTTGGAAAGTATTTCTATTGGTGATTATGAGATTAATTCACCAATTGTAACTTTTCCATACCCCAACAGCTATATGGACAGCTTATTCGTAAATGCAACTTTTCGGAATGGTTCCCTGGGAGGGGAGTTGCTTTCCAGATTTAATATTGTTTTTGATTATGGAAATGAAAAAATGTATTTCAAAAAAAACAGCAAATTTAAAAGGCAATTTTATTATAATTTAAGTGGGATAACCATCAAAGCAGTGGGGGCAAATTTGGAAGATTTTGAGATTGATGAAGTAAGGGAACACTCCAATGCATATCAAGTAGGCTTGAGAAAAGGTGATAGAATAAATGCAATAAATGGGCTGTCCACAGAAAATTTGGATTTAGGCATTGTTAACTCAATACTTAACTCTAAACCAAACAAAAAAATACGAATAGCTATACTTCGTAATGGTGAAGTTCAGAAGTTTAGCTTTAGGTTACAGTCGCCTATCTAAAAGCTAAAATTGTTCTTTTTCTTTTAGTATAAGTCTTTTTAAGATAATTTCTTAACTCATGTATTTTCAAAGAGTTGAATAATGCATGAGTAAGGGTTTCGGATGTAACAGAATTTTTCAAAATAAATTCATCTGCTCCTCCACGTGGTGCATCATCAGCATTAGAATTTTGAACAATTGTTATTGGGATGTTATTTGTTAATGAATTTTTTTTCAAATACTGAAAAAGTTTATCCAATTCCTTCTTTTCCATTTTGTCATCAATAACAATGCAGTCCATTTTTGATTTTTTTACAAACTTCTCAATATCAGAAATGTCAAAAGCAACTTCAGCTACATAGCTTACATTTCTTGATTTCTTGATTTGTTCATAAATGGTACTCAACTCACTAGGATTGTTACCTATGAGCAATACATTCATTGTTTTTTTTGTGATTAAAGCCGATTCCATACACACACGATTTTTCCAAAATATTTTTTACAAGAGACACTAATAAACGATAAGTACAAGATATGAAAATAGCCGGAGATTTCCGGCTATTTTTTTGGATTTTATTGTGGGTCTAATAACTGTCCTATTCGAACTTGTAAATCTTCAAGATGCATTTTTGTCATAGGGTCGCTGGACCTGCTACCCCCTGAAATTGCCATCCTTTGAATTGCCTTGAGTTCTGCTCTCGATATAGCTCCAACATCACTTTCAGATTTTAACAGTTCACCTAAAAGATCGATATGAGCCCTCTGGATATTTCGTCGAAAAGGATCTACAGTGGTTCCTCGTGAAAGCTCTCCCCAAAGTCCATTTCTAAGGTCTCTGTACAATTCGGAAAGTTTATATGCCTGATTACTATTGAGGGCTTCATTTTCTACCATTCTTTTTAGACGGCTTTCATTCAAAATTCTTGATAAACCGTAATTTTGAAGTCTTTTTATATCTTCAACAATACCATCCCTGTTTATTCTGCCTAAAACATTCTCGTCAAGGAGCCAGTGTGGGGTAGCAAATACATTCGAGTTCATAAATAATACAGATTGCCTCTGTTTTGCCTTTTCAACATGAATATGTACCATTCCTTCCTGATCGTAGGTTTTGTTGAAGGTATAGATGCCCCCTACATTCGTGGTTACATG
>JAOUKG010000500.1 GCA_029882725.1 Cyclobacteriaceae bacterium | reverse complement strand
GGCAGGCCCGCACGACCGCAATCATCCCGATACTAAATCGGGACGTGTCTACCAATTCCACCACTCGGGCATTATGTATGGTGTGAAAAAAATATGAGCGGGAGACGGGATTCGAACCCGCGACCCTCCCGCTTTGCGGGATGCTCTACCAGCTAAGCTACTATATGTAAAATAAGAGTGGTTCAATAAAATAAAAAAGCCTCTACGATTAACGTAAAGGCTTTCAAAAATCTTCATAACAAGTACCCGAGGCGGGACTTGAACCCGCACGACCGCAATGGTCACAGGATTTTAAGTCCTGCGATTTGTACCTCCTAATACTTCTAAAGAAGTTCAAATACTCCATTAAAACGCCTGTTATCAGTGGTTTGTGTAATTCTAATGAGAAAATAGACTTTCTTTGAAAGCGTTAAATATTCCCTTTTTTTGTACCTATTTTGTACCAATTTCCCGATCATTTTACGTAACTTTGTCATGCAATTAACAAATAATTTCGCTTATGGCCACTTCAATAGCCGTTGTATTAAGGAAAAAGAAATCCAAAAGTAACACTTATCCTTTAGCAATCAGAATAACTAAAAACGGAAAATCTACCTATATGTATTTAGGTAAAAGTGTTGAGGAAAATCATTGGGATCCGTCAAGTAGAAAAGTTAAAACTTCTCATCCTAATTCCGGCAGATTAAACAACTTCATCAAGAAGAAATTGATAGAAGCCGAGGACATTCTGTTAGAAGCCCAGTCCAGTAAAAACGATGCTTCACCAACCCAGATTAAAACACGAATTAACACTGGGGGTGAGAGCGCTTCTTTCTTTGAATTGGCAGAGGAATACATGGATAATCTAACGAAAACAGGCAAGCATAATCAGGTAAGTTCTAACAGGCCTCGAATTAAACACTTTAAGGAGTTCTTAAATGGTAATGATATTTCAGTTAAAGAAATTACAGTTCCAATGCTTGACAAATACATTCTCTTTCTCCAGACAGAATATAGCAATAGTCAAACGTCTATCTACAATAAGCTGAACATAATCAGAATAGTCTATAACATGGCAAAAGAGAGAGGCATAGTTGATGGAAGGGAGTACCCATTTGGAAAGAATAAGATTAAAATGAGACCAGGAAAAAGCAGCAAAATAGGTCTTACTGAAGCGGAAATAAAGGAAATAGAAAAATTGGAATTAACCGAAGGGACTGGAATTTGGCACACGAGAAATGTATTTCTGTTTTCTTTCTATTTTGCTGGCATGAGGGTTTCCGATGTGCTTAACACCAAATGGTCAAATATAATTGACGGAAGACTTCATTATACAATGGGAAAAAACAGCAAACCTGGCTCTGTAAGATTGCCTGAAAAAGTAAAACCAATTATTAATGCCTATAAAAATGATCAGCGGAGCAAGGATGATTTCATTTTTCCGGAACTTAAAAAAGCTGATCTAACAGATAAAAAAGATGTATTTAGGAAAATCAGAACTGCTTCCAAGAAATTTGGCAACTATTTAAAAACTATTGCTGAAAAGACGGACATTGATAAAAATATGAGTATGCACATTGCCAGACACAGTTTTGGCAATATTTCAAAAGGTCAAATTCCTCCTGATATATTACAAATGCTATATCGTCATACTCATATTTCCACAACAATAAATTATCAAAATAATTTCATCCATGATAAGACTGATGCAGCTTTGGATGAGATTGTCAATTTTTGAAGGTGGAGGATGCAATCATTATTTGTCATTGTTCGTAAACCTGATCACTTATACCGAATATAAAATAAGGATTGATTTTCCAGTCCAACACCACGTTATAAAGCAGGTCAATAGATACATCTTGCCTCCCCTTCCTAATGTGGTTCAACATCTTTTTTGAGTAGCCATAATGCTCACAAAATTCTTCATCAAGAGCGAAGTGTCTATCCGCTTTTAGCCTGTCAACGACTTTTACGAATTGTGCCGAAATGATTGACTTTTCTTCATTACCGGCTGCTGATAATTTCTTAAAAACGTATGTTTTACTGGCATTCATAATGATTGATGTTTTATGGTATAGTCTGAAATTTTCAGCAAACCGTAGGTGTAAACACCTATCGGAAATACGTATAAATACGTAGTGCAGGTAGTAATTATCCCTTTTTTTGTGCCATTTATGCCTATTTCTGTCAGATGTAAGATTTTAGTTAGATATTTTCATCCTTTCTTCTCCAAGAGTGCCAGGTATTTTTTCATAATTTTTCTCTCCTCCTCCCTTGCCTCATCACGATCTCGCTCCACATCTGCCCTTTTTTCTTTTTCAGCACCCAGTTGTTCAGTAAATAATTTTTGCATTTTTTTTATTTCCTCATTTTTCTGAATGATGATGGATTCCAGGTTACCGGATTCATCACGAATAGAGTTAAGAATATTCTCTAACATTTCCTTACTGTCGTTATCCATTTTATTGTTTATGATTTTTTCAGCTTTTTGAATGATCTGGCCAATCTTACTTCCCTTGTAAACATCACCTTTAACTTTTCCGAATACGTCCCCATTATGGTCTCCTTCTACCTGAGTAATAATAGCATTTTCACCGGTGCTGGCAATTCCTTTACTTCTGGCAGCTACTTTGCCACCCATATCTTGAGGATCATATTCAATTGTTTCCGTATCCCTGAAAAAGCAATTAAAATCAAGACCAAAGTAGATAGCAAACTTTTCCAAATGAGCCATTGAAACCCCACGTTGAGAGGCTCTCACCTTCCCAACGATATTTCTGTCGCCAAATACAGTTTTGCTTATAGAGTTGTCCGAATCAGGTTTGATGTTTCCCTTTCGATGTTTTTCGATCACAATATCCATTGCTTTCAAAAATCTTAGGTCAATAGCAGAAAGCTCGTATTGCTTTTGTTTCCTGCTCTGAACGGCTGTTTTTCCGGTTTCTTTTTTAGCCATAAAAAATTATTTGTAAAAATATTTTACTAAATGGTGGCATATTGCCAACATATTTTTATAGATTTGCACCTGTATTGCCATCATTTTAATAAATAGTTGGTGGCAAATTTAAGAACTTTTATGGAACTTTTACAATACTTAGATAGAAACTTTACAAAACTTTACAAGCATGTTTAACAAGTCAGATGTGGAACTACTTAAAAATCAGTTGGCTAAGACGTTCGACAACTATATTGAAAAGGTGGTGGCAAAAACCAATCTTTCGAGGCCAACGATATCCAAATTCTTCAATTTCCAGAAGATCAGGCCTGTTAATGCAGCTATGATTTATGATGCTGGCCTTGAATTGATCCAGGAGCAGGCAAAACAGCAG
>JAOUKG010000499.1 GCA_029882725.1 Cyclobacteriaceae bacterium | reverse complement strand
AGACTGTTTTCCTAATTTTAAATGCTAAAAAGTAGCGTGGGGGAGATTTGAACTCCCGACCTCCGGGTTATGAATCCGACGCTCTAACCAACTGAGCTACCACGCCATAATTTTAGAGTTTCCTAAAATCGAGCCGCAAACTTACAAATAATGATTTATATTTTCCCAAAAGTTTTTCAGGAAATAATTTAAAATCTATTTGGCTGGTAATAAACATTGGCTTTAATTGTGAAAAGAAAAAATTTGTTTATATTATCCTCGATTAAAATTAAGTGTAAATCAAATATTAAAAATTCAAATTTGATTATAATAGAGGGCTAAATTATTTAACGAGATGGGAAAAACTTTATTTACTGGTGATTTTGAAATAAATGCATCCAATAAAATGCTCTACCCTTATATCAGTTCAGCCAGTGGGCTTACACAATGGTTTGCCGACGATGTCTCCATTGATGAAGACGGAGTCTTTAATTTTACCTGGGATCATGAAAACCATAAAGCAAAAATGGTGTCCCATAGGCAAAACCATTATTGTAAATTTGAGTTTTTACCTGAGACGGAGGAAGATAAAGAAGATCCTTCGCATTTTGAATTAAGACTTGAACTCAATGAGCTCACTCAAAGTGTCTATATTAAAATTACCGATTACTCAGATTTTGAAGACGAAGAAGAGTTGCACGATTTATGGTCCTCACTGATTGAAACCCTAAAAGAAACTGTAGGAGGTTAATATCCTCTAATATATTCCAATTCATTTCCTACCTTTGTGTTTCAAATTTCCTTTGATGAAGAAAGTAGATAAGATTGTTTTTAAAGCCTTTTTCGGGCCTTTTGTACTTACTATGCTGGTGGTTACATTTATTCTATTGACCCAGCACATGCTTAAGTACTTTGATGATCTGGTTGGCAAAGACCTCGATTTTGAAGTATTAGGCAAACTTATTTTCTATTTCGCTATTTTTGTTACTCCGTTCGCTTTCCCTCTGGGGGTATTGCTTTCCTCACTAATGTCTTTTGGTAATCTTGGAGAACATTCTGAACTCACCGCAATTAAAAGTGGGGGTATCTCTTTACCCAGAACCATGAGGTCAATTTTCATTTTCGTAGTATTCTTAACGGGCTTTGCCTTCATATCAAATAATTATTTCGTACCTAAGGCTGCCCTGGAAGCCTATTCCCTGATGTGGGATATCAAACGAAAAAAACCCTCATTAGACCTACCTGAAGGTGAATTCTATGGAGGAATTGAAGGTTATAGAATAAAAGCTGAAAAAAAACTGGATGATGGAGAAACTC
Source organism: Cyclobacteriaceae bacterium (assembly GCA_029882725.1). Taxonomy (GTDB): domain Bacteria; phylum Bacteroidota; class Bacteroidia; order Cytophagales; family Cyclobacteriaceae; genus JAHEMU01. Next base: position 2,014 of record JAOUKG010000499.1, on the reverse strand, counting down.
TCCTTGATGTTATTATCTATGACCACTCCGATAAATCCGGAAATAATGAAGTTACCATAGCCGACAGTGGCCGTATGACTAGTTTCATGAATGAACGTTACCTGAAATTAGAACTCTTTAATGGCAACAGTTATGCGGAAGGGGTTGCAAATCAGGATAATGTGAGCAGAAATAGAAATACATTGAGAAATTCCTTTACCAAGGCCTCATTTATTAAAAGTGAAATATTATTTGATCTCTCCTCTTTTGATTTGGAACGTACTGATAAACAGTTGTTTAGCAAAAACCGACTTATGCGGAATTTGAAAGAAATTGATGGAGATATTGACTCTCTGGAAAACAAACTTACTGGCCGTGTATATGAACTCTACGCAAACAGAAATCTGCTTTTTGAGTTTTTCTTCCGCTATGACAGTGTCGATATGCCCGATTACATCCAAAAACACAAGCTACTTATCGATTCATTGAACAAAATCAATTTAGAAAGAAAAGTAAAATCTGATTCCGTAAGTATTGCTATGGATTCTACAGTGCGGGATAGTACCAAAGACTTACGGGAAATAAGAAGACTCCAAATTAAGAAAGAGAAAGAAATTGATCAAAAAAAATACACAATAGATATTGTTGATCAAAAAAAACCAAAAATCAGCACCGATTTGCAATCAGACAGTCTGCTAACCCCACATCTTGATTCCGTCAGTGCCCTGGAAATTATTGACAAAATTGACAAAATGGAGGCTCCCTATGCTGAAACGGGTTTTAATATCAACATTATGTATGACCAGGTTATGCAGAGGCTCAGGACCGCTAAAAACAGAGTGAGTAGTGATGCAAACTACGAGATAGCTCAAAATTATGATAAAAGAATTTTCCAAATTCAATATCACAAAATTTTAGCCAACTCGGTGGCTTGTATCATCATGTTTTTAATAGGTGCCCCCTTAGGAGCTATTATAAAAAAGGGCGGCCTTGGATTTCCTGTATTATTATCTATATTGTTTTTCATTATCTATTATGTTTTAATAATAATGGGTGAGAAATGGGCAAAAAACGATCTTGTTTACAGTTGGTATGGCATATGGCAAGCCAACTTAATCCTTCTGCCTATAGGTTTATTTTTCCTGTATCAGGCTCGTAAAGATGCTCGATTATTTGAAGTTGATTTTTACAATGTGCTAATTGAAAGGGCAAGAAGGGCATTTAAATCGAGAAGAAGTTAATATTTAAGAAAATATCAAAGAGAGACAATGGAATTAGATTTTTTATTGTTATCTTTGCGCACTAATTCAAGAGTTAGATAGAAAAAGTAATAAAAAATGTATTTGACAAAAGAGACGAAAGAAGAGGTTTTTAAAGACCACAGCAGGGCTAAAACGAATACTGACACAGGCTCAGCTGAAGCTCAGATAGCTCTATTTTCACACAGAATCACTCACCTTACATCCCACATGCAGAGTAATAAAAAAGATTACTCTACACAGCAGGGCTTATTGAGATTGGTTGGTAAAAGAAGGAAATTGCTCAATTACCTTCTACATAAGGATGTAGAGAGATACAGAGCAGTCCTTGCAGACTTAAAACTGAGAAAATAAAGAATTTAAGGGATCCTCAGTGGGATTCCTTTTTGTTTTTCAGACACTACCGGTTCCATTATTTAACCCAATGGAGCGGGTAGTGTCTTACCTATTAAATAATATTAACACTATATGACATTCAACATAGTAAGTAAATCAGTAAGCCTCCCCGATGGAAGGGAAATCACCCTGGAAACCGGGAAATTAGCAAGACAGGCAGATGGCTCAGTCGTTGTACGTATGGGAGACACCATGCTTCTTGCAACAGTAGTGAGCAATAAAGATGCTAAAGAAGGTACCGATTTCTTGCCGCTATCAGTAGACTATCAGGAAAAATTTGCGTCTTCAGGGCGAATTCCTGGTGGATTCCTTAAAAGAGAAGGGCGCCTTTCAGATCATGAAGTTCTGATTTGCCGTCTTATTGATAGGGTAATTAGACC
>JAOUKG010000498.1 GCA_029882725.1 Cyclobacteriaceae bacterium | reverse complement strand
ACTGATTGATCAGGAATACACCCAACAATATTATGCATAAGGCAATTATGGTGTGTTTTGTGATGGGTTCATTGTGGAAGCCCCAGCCTAACAATACCGCCACAACAGGATTAACATACGCATAGGTACTCACCTGTGTAGGAGGCCTTACTTGCACTAACCATACGTACGAAGAATAACCAATCAAGGCGCCAAATACTATTAAATATCCTAAAGCCAGCACTGATTCAGTGGTAAAATGCAATGATCCAACATCGTTGAATTCACCAAGTAAAACACTCAAAATTAAAGTAATTACCCCCCCGGAAAACATTTGCATTCCCGATTTCAACAGTGAATTTGACGGGTGTTTGGGACTTCTTGACAGATAGGTTCCTGCTGACCAAAAAACAGCGGCACAGATTAGGACTATTCTTCCCATATAAACATAATACTCATTTTCTATGGGCACGGCCTCACCATTTCCCATCAAGTAAAAAACGCCACCAAAACCAATTAAAAGTCCGGGCAACAAAAACATGTTTTTAAACAATTGTTTTCTCTGGTGTCCATCCATCAATACCAACCAAATGGGAACTGAGGCAATTATTATTGCTGCCACAGCAGAAGGCACAAATTGTTCGGCCCACACTACCGACATATTACCTCCAATTATCAGGAAACTTCCACTTACTATGGTAGCTTTCCACTCTTTCCATGTTGGCATGGGTTTTCGCAAAGCAAATGTCCAACCAATCAGAATAAGTCCAGCTATGGTAAACCTCACCCCTGCCATCATAAAAGGTGGAATACTTTCAATAGCAATGGCCATTGACAAATAGGTTGAACCCCAAATAATATAAATGGCTGCAAACGCCAACACCACCTTCAAGATGGAGGGTTCCTGATTATTCATTTTTCATTGATTAGTAAAAACAAGGTGAATGAGAAAAATTCTTGCAAAGAAAAGAAAAGAAAGTAAATAGTATTGTACCCAATCGCACATTTAACCCAAATTATTATTGGACTCTACTATGAATTTCAAATGGAGAAAAAATTAAATCTGGTTTATGCAATAGGATTCGTAATGAGAGTTAAGAAGGCAAAAAAATGCGTGAGAAAGGGGAATTTGGCACGGATACATAGTAACAATACCAAAATTTACTTTTTTATGCCTATACGAAGCATTTTTGAGCCATAATAGAATCGCTATTGCATAAACGAGGGTGTCCGGAAAATATTAATACCGAGTAAAAAATCAAATATGCTGAATAGAAGCACCATTTAATGTAATAACTAAAATGGAGGCAGACCAAGTAATTTTCTTCAACCTCAATTCGTATTCCGGGAAACCAATAATTGCATAAACAAGTTAAACGTTTATTTTCAGAATTTCAGGCACGGGAATTTTGGATTCAGGCGAGAATTATTTAGGGATATGGAATTTTCCCCTCCCCGTGGCAAGATAAAAAGAACCACCCTTAATAGTCGTTTATAAAACACTTAAATCTGTTTTCTAAAACCTTCGTGTGAATTATTCATATTATGTAGCAAGTTTCAAAAAGACAATATAATAAACAAAGACCGGATGGGCATCCAAACTAATCTTCAAGGCCATAAGAAGCAATAAATAAACTGCCCGGAAAGCAAAAAACTACTTTTGAACCGGGGATTATCCAGGTGATCGTTTTTTTAGTATGATTACAAATTATTAACTTTGCAAACCTTCTTATTGATAGTAAAAACAGTATTATTTGGGATATTAGCTCAGTTGGTTTAGAGCGCTACGTCGACAACGTAGAGGTCACTGGTTCGAATCCAGTATGTCCCACTCTGAGGTACAGACCAAAATCAATTATATTTTTGCCGTGTTCCTCAAGAACAAAATAGATGTAATAACAATCGCTTGAAAACTTAGGCCTTGTGATATTTCGATCAGGCACTTCTATATTAACTTTGATTTCCCTCCTGTACCTTAAATTATTCTTCTCAGCATAGCTAAAACAGAAGGTATTGTAGTAGTGCTTTGAATCGCGGAATTACACGGACCACATCACGGGGTTTCACGGAAAAGAAACGGAATATAGCGGAGTGGTATTTTTAATTTGATGTTTTGGAGGCGGGCATGTTTGTTTAGGAAAGAGTGGTATGGTTTGGCCGAAATACACACTGAACCATACATAGTTGCGTACCCTGCTTTACAACAACTCATAAAAACACATTCTCCTTAACCCTTCCGTGAAATTCCGCTACATTCCGCGTAAATCTGTGATTCAAAGCTCTACCGGCAACCACCAACCACAATCTATTTAGACATAAACCACCGAAAAGGAGATAGCCTAAAGCAACTTTCTTCTATGCTCCAAATTCGCAACCATATACAGTTTATTAAGTTTTTCTTTTGCACGAAGTAACCTCATTTTCAGTGCACTTTCTGAAAGTCCTAAGGTGTCACTTATATTTTTTATCGAATGTTTTTCCTTGTATTTCAATAATAGGATCAGTTTTTCTTCCGATGTCATTTCTTTCAACAAATCATCCAGAACCCCAACGGTTTTTTCAATGGGTAAATTTTCTTCCACATCAACAATATCTCCAATTTCATCTATTAGTTTCTCAGTAATAATTCCGTGAACATTCTTTTTGTTCTTTCTCAAATAATCTATACAGGTATTGTGGATTATGGAAAAGAGCCAGGTAGTTAGTTTGGCTTCACTTCGAAATTTTTTCAGTTGAAGAAATACTTTGATTAAAACTTCCTGGCAAAGGTCTTCGGCTACATCATCATTTTTCACATAACTTTTGCAGGTTTTTAAAATGTATTTTTCATAACGCTGTGTGAAAATTGAAAAATACCGTTGATGCCCTTCTTTAATAAGGTGTATCAACTCTTCATCACCTATATTTTTATTAAAAAAATCCATAAACTAAAGTGACTTTTTCATGGCTTTGCGTCATATTGAAAAATGCCAGCAAATATGGTTGATTTATATGCAGAATAAAAAACAATTAAACATCTTACCTCAACCCACCGACGAAAGTTGTGGCCCTACATGCCTGCAAGCAATTTACGATTTTTATGGAAAACATATAGAACTTGAAAAACTCATAAAAGACGTAAAACAGGTAAAAGGTGGGGGTACTCTGGCGGTAATGTTGGGAAACCATGCACTCAAACACGGGTATGCGGTGGATATTTACACCTACAATCTGTTGGTTTTTGATCCTTCCTGGTTCCAAACCAAAACAGATTTGATTGCCAAATTAAAATTGCAGGCACAACATAAAAATTCAAATAAACTCAAACAAGCTACCAATGCCTATCTGGAGTT
>JAOUKG010000497.1 GCA_029882725.1 Cyclobacteriaceae bacterium | reverse complement strand
ACATATTGATCCCGATGAAATAAAAAATACGAAGGTCAAAAATCAGGAAGCATCCATTGTTTTGGATTCTCTTGAGGTACTTGCAAGGGATATAAAGACCAAAGCCGATTTCACCGTTTCTCTGGAAGAGGGCGATTTGGAAAAAGATTTTGATTGTAGCTCCGATGATAAACTTGGGAGTGCTTTATTGTCATTGCGAAGTAATTTAAAATCTGCCAGGGTTGAGGCGGAAAAGAGACAATGGACCAATGAGGGCTTAACAAAATTTTCAGCTATTCTGAGAGACCATTCCAACAATTTTGAAAAGCTATGTTCTCTTTTAATCTCCGAGCTGGTAAGGTACATGGGAACAAATCAAGGTTCTATATTTTTGTTGAAGGAGGAAGAAGATGAAAGTGAGAGGAATAGTCTTCAACTAATAAGCACCTATGCGTTCGATAGAAAAAAATTTATAAAGAAAGAAGTATCGATAGAAGACGGACTTATAGGTCAGTCTTTTCAGGAAAAAGCCACAATACATCTTACAGAAATCCCCGAAGATTATATAAGTATTACTTCCGGTTTGGGCCAGGCTGTTCCTAAGGTGCTGTTAATAGTACCTCTGAAGGTGGAGCTAGAGGTTAATGGAATTATTGAAATGGCTGGTTTTAGACCTTTTAAAGATTATGAAATTGATTTTATTGAAAAATTAGCTGAAAGTATTTCCCTCACAATAAAGAATTCTCAAACCAATGAGGCAACCAGGAAGTTATTGAGGCAGTCTCAAATACAGGCAGAAGAATTGAAATCTGCTGAAGAGGAGATGAGGCAAAATATGGAAGAGTTGCAGACAACTCAGGAAGAATTGAACAGGCGTGCCAAAGAAACCGAGACACTGTTGAAAAATACGGAACGAAAAGGTGAATTGTCAAATTTGCAAATAGAAATAAGTAATTTATTGAGTAGCGCAAACTCAACAGATCAGGTATATCAAACTGTAATTAAAGAAATAGGGGAGAAACTTAATTTTAAATTTGCCTGTGGATACGCAACTGGATTGGCAAGGGGAAAGAGGGTGTTTAACTCCCTTAAGACGGTATATTCAAGAAATGAGAATTTACATCAATCTTACATTACTACCGTTTTAGATTCAGTCATTCCTATTACTCAGGATTTGCTAGGTGTAGTTTATGAATCCAAGGAGGCCAAATTTTTTGATAACTTTAGTGAACTTGAAATTTTTACCAGAAGAGAAGAGGCATTAAATGCCAAATTGTATTCGGTATATTTATTCCCGATAGCTATAGGTAAAAAGGTTTCGGGAATATTAGAGTTTTATTCGGATAATGGCTTACCGGAAGATCCTAACATTACAGAATTTGGCGTTCAAATGGGCCAGCAGCTTGGAGAAATTTTGTCCAGAGTGAAGATGTCAGAAGCTACTATGGTTAATGAAGAGGCTATGGCAAAATGGCAGTTTGACATGAGGGCTATTGTGGATGGCTTGCCTGTATCCATGATCGTTATTGACGAAAATGGAAAGGTTGAAAATAATAATAAAAACTATATTACCATGATGAACCTAAATATACTTACGGTTGCCAAAGAGAGTTTTTATAGTTATGTTGGTGACAAGACAATTAAATTTGAATCGGGAAATACCTATAAAACTACACTTACTCCCGTAGGAGGAGAGCCAATAAATGTTTCGATTAAGGTGCAAGAAATAAAGAAAAATGAGGGAATGAGAAACTTATTGCTTATTGATAAATTAGAATAAGATTAGCCGGGATCAACATCATTGTTGATTCTAACCCCTGTGTAATTTCGGTTTGCCTTAATGCTATTTTCAATATCTATTATTACATTCTTTTTTTCTTGTAGGTCGGCATCATTTCTATAGAATTTCAGTAGTATATCATAAATATATAAATTTCTGATTTTTGAAATTACTCCAGGTTCGGGGCCAAGTAGAAAAGTGGAATTAAGTCGTTCTCTTAGGAGTTCAGTTAAATGAAAGGCCGCTTTGGAGGCTGTTTCTGCAAATTTATGTTTTACGGAAATTTTAACTAATCGTGTAAAGGGTGGATAATGGTAATTTTTTCTTTCAAGTAGTTCATCATTGTAAAATCCTTTCCAGTCATTTTTTTGAATGTAATTAATGATTTCTGTTCCTGGTTTACGTGTTTGTATGATCACTTTTCCCGGAATATCCCTACGTCCCGCTCTTCCTGATACCTGAACACTAAGTTGAAACGCTCTTTCAAAGGAACGAAAGTCAGGGTAATTGATCATGCGATCAAAATCCACAATGCCCACAAGGTTTACCTTCCCGAAATCAAGCCCCTTGGTAACAATTTGGGTTCCTATGAGGATATCTATTTCATTATTTTCAAAATTTGATATAATTTGATCGTAACTGGATTTACTACGTGTAGTATCCAAATCCATTCTGGCAATTTTAGCTTCCGGTAACAATAGTGAAAGGTCTTCCTCAAGTTTTTGGGTTCCAAATCCTACCGTTTTGATTTTATTGGAACCACAATCCGGGCAGGTGGTTGGTATGGGTTCAGAATACCCACAATAATGGCATTTTAATTCTTTTTTATATTGGTGATAGGTGAGGCTTACACTGCATTGTACACACTTTGCTGTCCATCCGCAATCATCGCAATTTAAGATTGGGGAGTATCCTCTTCGGTTTTGGAATAAAATAGACTGATAATTATTTTCCAAATTGGATTTCAGAAGTTCAAGTAAAAGATTGGCAAACTCTCCCTTCGTTTTCTTTTTCTGTCTTTCGGTTTTAATGTCGATAATTTTGAATTCAGGAAGTTGAGCTTCCCCGTATCTGGTATTAAGTTCAATCAAATCGAATTTACCTTTTTCAGCATTGAAGTAGCTTTCTGTCGAGGGTGTTGCTGTGCCCAAAATAATTGAACATTGGTGCAATCTTGACAGGACAAGAGCAACATCGCGAGCATGGTAACGTGGGGAAGGTTGATGTTGCTTATAAGATGTTTCATGCTCTTCATCAACAATAATTAATCCCAGATTTTGAAATGGCAGGAAGATACTTGATCTCACACCTACAACAAAGCGAATTGATTCGTCCAAAACACCATTCCATATCTCCACTCGTTCATTATCACTATACTTTGAGTGGTATACACCAAATGAATTACCAAAGGCTTTATATAGCCTGGAAATCATTTGAGTGGTAATGGCAATTTCAGGTAATAAAAAAAGAACCTGCTGGCCCGATTCCATAACCTTATTTATCAAATCAATGTAAATTTCAGTCTTCCCGCTTCCAGTGATTCCATGAAGGAGG
>JAOUKG010000496.1 GCA_029882725.1 Cyclobacteriaceae bacterium | reverse complement strand
AAAAAGCTTTCTGTAAAGGCTCCCTTTGCTACCAAAGGATTTACCGTATCCTTATCTTCTGCTAAGACCAAAAATCCAAAATTAATCTATAAGGGGGAAGAAAAACCCTTGACCCGGGTGGACTCGCTGTTGAAACTTACTGATAACACTTGGTGCAAAAATGATAAAGAAGTGGTGTTGTGTATTGATTTACCTAAGGGGGAAGTTGAGGTGATGTTGTAGGGATCTGTGTGTAAGTAATCCATAATAAGGACTATTACTCCTTATTATGGATTAATTTATGAAAATGAGTAAGGGTCATTTTCATTTTCAAATTGTGATGCAGGTTTTTACTCTCCATCTATCTCATACAAATATTTTTGATTCCGTTTTATTTTACCCTCTACTCTTTCCAACTCAGAGGTCAAAAAATTCATATAATCACTGTTATAAGTTTCATCCATTGCCTCATTCAAAAGCTTCTTTGCTGTAATATAATCTTTTTGATATTCACATAACAAAGCCTTTGTATGGTATAAACTGGCAATGTCTTTACCTCGTAGAGTCTCCATGTGGCTGATGAGTTTTTCTACTTTCTTATATTCCCTTAGCTGAATAAGCATGAAGGCATATTTGTCACATACTTTGAATTGGGTAGGGTCGTGTGCCAGAGCTTCTAAAAAATACTCTTCTGCTTTACCATAATCCTCAAATTGTTCAAAATACACCAACCCCATTAAATAATTGGCCCCTATGTGCTCTGGATTATAGCTCAAAGCATAATTCAAATTTTCTATAGATACCTCCAAAGCATAAGGATATTCATCCAGTGCTTTTAAATAATATTGATCTGCTAATGTAACTGTCATTTTCTTATTAATTTTTATCCATTCTTGTAATTCCGGGAGTGATTTCTTCTAAGGTCTTTTCCCCCTAACCTTTGATTTGCTCATGACAAACAATTTTAAGCAGTAACAGACGCACTTTCTTCTTAGTCGTGTCACCTCTATTCGTTTAATTCTTTAAGTTCATAATAATTACGTGAATCTCAATACAGATTCTATGAACTCACAAAAGGACTTCCCAATAAATTTAAAATGTTTGTTTGATTCTAATTTAGATCGAAACCGATCCGAAAAGGCATAAAAAAACCCGATCGGATAGATCAGGAACCTAATAATTCGTTAAACCTTGCGGTTTAAACTTTCCCGATCTTTTTGGTGATATGTAGTGTGTATTCAATCATATTTTGTTTCCTCATCATTAGTTAAACATCGATGTAGGATGAAATGATGTCGCAAAAGTAAGATATATAACTTTATAAAGAAATAACTGATTAAAATTAATTTCAATCTACTGTTTATTTTTTTCTGTTTTACCCTTATTACAATTCCCTTTGTGTAAACCCAATTTTTTATAAAATGGTGTAGGGGGTTCATAATTATCAGGATCAAAAACACCAAATAATTTGGCTTTTATTTTACCTCATTAGTTGTTAGTTTTGACGCTCTCGAATAATATACAGCATGGACAATTTGGAGTTAATTAAATCGGTTACGGAGCAGCATCTTGATGATGATGAAAGTAATTGGTTTCAACAGAAATTAACTAAACTGGAAGAAGATACTTCCCCCAGGGCACTCTATATGGCTTTTGCTACTGTCCCTCGTTTTGTTTCCCGAAATGAAATGGAGTTTAACGCAATGGAAATTCAGGCGCTTACCAAGGTATATCCGGGATTTGAAAATTCCAGATGGACAAAGGATGAGTTTTGCAGGCTCGCTTTTATTTTACATATACCGGTAGACACTAATAAAACTATTCTTGAAAACCTTTTTCAAACGGCCGATCTACGTGAACTTGAGGTGCTTTATAAATGTTTGTTTTTTTTAGACAATGCTTCTGAATTTTCAAGAAGAGCCGAAGAAGGAGTAAGAAGTAGTATGCAAAATGTGTTTGATGCCGTTACCTTAAATAACCCTTTTGCCTCCAGGTATATGGGTGAAGACGGTTGGAACCAAATGGTATTGAAAGCCGTTTTTATGCAACGTCCCCTGTATCAGATTGTGGGAATTGGTGAAAAAGCAAATAGTAAACTGGCATCCATTCTTAGTGACTATGCGCATGAACGTTGGGCAGCCAAAAGAGTAATAACTCCTGAGCTTTGGCGAATGATGAGTGGATTTGTAGATGAGCGTCTTTTCGCCGATTTAAAGCGTGTTATCGAAACAGATACTCCCCTGGCTAAAGAAGCAGCAGTAAAAGCTATTGAAGAAAGTGATTACCAGCCGGCAAAAGATTGGTTAAGTACAAATAAAATACAGGCTTCCGTACATAGCTGGAAGGAAATTGGTGAACAAACTGAAAAAACATTGATTTAATAATATGAAAATAATAGATCCACATATCCACATGTCGTCTCGTACTACCGACGACTATGAAGCAATGCACGCTGCAGGTATAGTAGCGGTTATTGAACCTGCATTTTGGTTGGGACAACCCCGTACGGAAGTTGGTTCATTCAAAGATTATTTTAGCAGTTTGGTTGGTTGGGAAAGATTCCGGGCTTCACAATTCGGTATTAAGCATTATTGTACCATAGGTATTAATTCCAAGGAGGCTAATAATGAAGAACTTGCAAAACAGGTTCTTGAGTTGATCCCTTTGTTTGCCAGCAAAGAAAATGTAGTAGCAATTGGTGAAATTGGTTACGACGATCAGACCAAGGCGGAGGATTACATATACCGTCAGCAGATAGAAATTGCCAAAGAATTGAACCTTCCTATAATGGTTCATACACCTCATCGTGATAAAAAAAATGGCACCATCAAAAGTATGGAAGTGATACTGGAACATGGAGTTGACCCCTCTATGGTTGTAATTGATCACAATAACGAGGAAACCGTAAAATCTGTATTGGACAGAGGTTTTTGGGCTGCTTTTACTATTTACCCCAAAACAAAAATGGGAAATGAAAGAATGGTAGAGGTAGTACGTCAATATGGTTCTGAGAGAATAATTGTGGATAGCTCGGCCGACTGGGGTGTTAGTGATCCCCTGGCTGTACCAAAAACAGCCAATTTAATGATTGAACGTGGTATTTCGGAAGAAGATGTGCGTTTAACTTGTTACCAAAATGCTATTGATGCCTACGGACAAAGTGGCAATTTTAACGAAAGTGATTGGTTAACACCATTTGATATTGATCAGTCTGAATTGTTCGATGGAAACAGTGTTTTGCGTGGTCAACAGCCACAAAAGACCTCTTCGGGTTCAATTAAATAATTAAATAGATAAAGCGTTCGAAATTGTAGATTGATCAATGGCTATTAAACCCTATCTCAT
>JAOUKG010000495.1 GCA_029882725.1 Cyclobacteriaceae bacterium | reverse complement strand
CATCATTACGTTGGTATGATAAATAGGAAGTCGCTGCCCATCATAAGATTGACAGGCTGTAAAACTAATTATTCGAAACCCGGTTTCCTTAGCAAATTCCGTAAGTACGTCGGGATGAGTTCGATCTGAAATGGCAGCATACGCCACATTATTTATTCTATCCAGAATCAAACTTCCTGTACCTTCCAAATATTTACCTTCTTTTTCGAAATGCTCAAATGTTTTCACCCTGAGCATTACATCATTTCTTTTTGCTATATCCTTTAAAATATCCTCTCTTCTTTCCTCCCTCCTGTTTTCAGCAAACATAGGGTATAGATAAACAATGCCATTTTCATGGAAAGAATTCCAGTTATTGGGAAAAATAGAGTCCGGAGTATTGGCTTCATCATCACTGTACACAAGCACCTCTATATTTTCTTTTCTTAGCATTGCCACCATCTGGTCGAACTCTTCCAATGCTTGTTCCTGAGCCGTTTTTTCTGGCATAATGTCCTTTCTGGGCTGAAACAAATTGTTGACTGCAGTTTGCTCATTTCGTTGAAAAGCTACCGGCCTGATCATCAATATCGTATCGGTAATCTGATTATTCATATCTATATAAAGGTAATGTAGAACAACGCAAAAGTCCTTCTTGTTTAGAAATTTCTTTGTAGGGAATCTCTTCTACTAAAATATCTTTTTCTCTTAGCCATGTATTCAATCTGGTAAATCCTTTTTCGGAAACAACAATATCAGGGGCAATCGAAAAAACATTACTATACATGTTGTACATTTCTTCCTGAGTAATATGAAACAAGTTTTTTATACCAAAAAGAGAAACAAGAAAATCATAACCACTTTTATCACGAAACCCGTCTTTATAAATAATACCGTAATTTTCGCCAACTGGTTGAAAAATACAATCCAGATGAAGTGCATTTTCTCTGGCTCTGGTATTGGATTTGATCAAGTCAAAATCGACAACTTTTTTATTTGGGAAAAATTCTGTTAAAAATTTCACTGCTTGCAAATTTGTGCGAGCTGTTATAAAATCTGCATAGTTTTCGCCTTTATAGGTACCTATAAAAATATAATCCTTCCACATCATTACATCTCCCCCTTCAACATGGACATTCTCTGGCAATGAAATCACTTTTTCGGGATTTATTTTAGCTATTATATAATTGATGGCCTGCAGTTCAGACTCTCTTAACGGTAAAATATTGGATTTAAAAAGATAATCATCAATCACAAATGCAATATCCCGTGTGAAAATCTGATTGCAATTTTCAATATTTTCTGGACGTAATACTTCAACACCGTGTTTTAAAAATACTTTATTGAAAGCCTCCATTTCCATCACCATATCGGTTTCTTTGGGGTAAGTTCCGTTTTGTATATTTTCCCATGATTTAGGATCATAGACATTTTCCAACGTGGGAACTGGCCCCGGACTATCGGCAATACCAAGCACAACTATCCCTAGTTGTGATGTTTCACTAGTGATATTCAATTTTAACTGATCCATATAGCAAATGTAGGGAAATTATTAGTTGTTAATTATTAATTAATAATTGATAATTGATAATTGATAATTGATAATTGATAATTGATAATTTATAATTTATAAATTGATGATTGGATGATTATTAATTGGCAGGCTGACATTGTTAATTATCAATTATCCATTAAATATTATTACCTTGCAGAGAATTTTAAAAAACCATATATTTTTAAAAAAAACCTATGAAAAACACAACAAAACTTAGCTTAGATTCAAAAACCCAAAAGGGTTTTTTGAGCTTAAAAAGTTATTTATGGGGCTTTGTTATCGTTTTAATCTCTCTTCCATTTTCTGTAGCATTTGCACAAAATGTACAGATCTCAGGAAAAGTAACTGACGAAGCCGGTGAACCTATTTTAGGTGCCAATGTGGTAATAGCAGGCACAACAAATGGAGCAACTACCGATATCAGTGGTAGTTTTAGCTTAAATGCCAACGTAGGCGACAACATTACTGTTAGTTATGTGGGTTACGACACCCAAAATTTTCAGGTAGTTGCCGGAAAAACTGTGTATAACATTACGCTTCAGGAAGCTATTACTTCCCTGGGAACAGTGTATGTTGTGGGTAGCCGTAATGTGAATCGTTCAGAACTAGATTCTCCTGTTCCGATTGATGTCATTGACATTGCAGGACTTGCCAACAGTACTGGTAGGGTAGAAATCAATCAAATTATGCAATTTGCAGCTCCATCATTCAACGCAACCAAACAATCAGGTTCAGATGGTGCTGATCATATAGACCCCGCCTCATTGAGAGGTTTAGGTCCAGATCAAACTCTTGTTCTTATTAATGGAAAAAGGAGGCATCAGTCTTCTTTGGTAAATATTTTTGGAACCAGGGGCCGCGGTAATTCAGGTACAGACTTAAACTCTATTCCGGCAGCAGCCATAAAAAGGATAGAAGTATTACGCGACGGAGCTTCGGCACAATATGGTTCTGATGCCATTGCCGGTGTTATTAACATAGTACTTAAGGACGATGTGGAAACTATTTCCGGAGGCCTTACCTATGGAGCGTATAGCACCAACGTAGGAGAAGGTTATGAAGATGAAGCCGGTGACGTACTTTACAATGTATTGGGAACTAACCGTCTGGATGGTGAGGACAGGAAGTATGATGGAAACACAGTAAAGCTAGACCTTAATTACGGAATGAAATTGGGTGATAAGGGCGGATTTGCTAACATAACCACTGAGTATTTAACAAAACAAAGAACACTAAGACCCGGATGGTCGTGGAGACAAGGTTATGGTACTGCCGCAGTAGATGGTTTTAATTTCATGCTTAATTCCAGTGTTCCATTGGATGAAAATACCGAAGTTTATTTATTTGGAGGAAGAAACTACAGAAGTACAGATGCTTACGCTTTCTCAAGAGGTAGTTTTGCTGACGGTGACAATCGTTCTGTTGCAAGTCTTTACCCCAATGGATTTACTCCCCATATTACTTCATTAATTACAGATGCATCTGTAACAGGAGGAATACGACATACAATGGATAACGGGTGGAACGTAGATTTCAGCAATAGTTATGGTAAAAACCTTTTTCACTATTTTATCACAGGAACAAATAATGCTTCTTTGGGTGATGCTTCTTCAACTCATTTTGATGCAGGAGGACACAGCTTGGCAATGAACACTACAAATTTAGATTTCAATAAATTTCACAAAGAAATTTCTTCTGGTCTAAACCTTGCATTCGGAATGGAATTCAGAACTGAAAACTTTGAAATTTTTGAAGGTGAAGAAGGTTCGTATGCTCTTTATGATGTAAATGG
>JAOUKG010000494.1 GCA_029882725.1 Cyclobacteriaceae bacterium | reverse complement strand
GGTAATTTTGATTTGTCATCAAATTGGAATGTAAGTGGACTGATAACAAAAGTAATAGTGGATCAGAATGTGACATTTGATGTAAATCAACCCATTGATGTTTTAATGGATGTTCATAATGGGGCTATTCTTAATTTGAATAGTGATTTTAATATAAAATTGGATTCAGTATTTTCCGGGTCAACCATTAATTTCTCTGCTATGACCCAGATACCAGCCAGATCTTATGGGAATCTCATCGTATCTGGTACAGGTTTAAAAATATTGAATGGTAATAAGGCAATTGTTACGGGTGATATTTCCATTTTAGATGGTGCAGGAATAAAAGGGAAATCTGCAAATAGTTCCACAATTGAGTTGTATGGAAGTATGACAAATCAAGGTTCTACCTTGTTTCCTTCAGATGATAATTTAGTGGGTTTATCAATTAAAGGACTAAATAGTACTATTAATTACTCCGGTTTATTGAATTTATATAAACTTGATATTCTACCGAATGCACAAGTGCAATTCAATTCCGGTAATCCGGCACCCAAAATAAATATTGGAACATTGAATGGCGGAGGAATTATAGGAGGAAACGGCAGTAAAATTTTGATGGGAAATGGTATTTTGGAAGTAAAAGATTTTGGAGAGTTCAATTCAGGGAATTCAAATTTAATCCTAAATGTTAACGGTGGTTCAATTATTTATAACTCAAATTCTTCAGCATCCTCGTATCTGCGTTTTGATACCGCGGGTAAAATTCTGAAAAACCTTGATTTGAATACCTTGTCTGGAAATGTTTTCATTGAAAGTCCGTTGGAGGTTACAAATGCTATCAAAATTAAAAATGGAAAGCTGCATGCTCAGGGAAATTTGACCTTAGTATCCAATTCAACTCATACAACTTCTGTTAAATCTCTTGAGGGAAATGGCCAGATTTTAGGTACTGTAAATGCCCAAAGATACCTTTCAAATAAAGGGGCAATTTGGCGATATTTAAGTACACCCGTCTCAGGAATTTCCGTTGCCGATTGGCAAACCAGTATTCCAATTACAGGTAATTTTTCGGGAAGTAGTCCTCAATCAATTTACCCTTCTTTATATTATTATGATGAACCCAACGGAGGATGGATTTTTTATCCGGATGATGGGGGATCAAACAGTGCACTATTGGAACCCGGGCGTGGATACTCCTTGTGGATGTGGAATGGAACCACACCACAAACAATTCAAAACAGAGGAACACTTAATCAGGGTAATATAAATTTCACAGTTACTTCAGGTACGGGATCTCCGGATGATGGATGGAACCTTATGGGCAACCCCTATGCTTCAGATATTATTTGGGGAAATACAGGGTGGACATCCAATAATGTGAGCAATTTTGTATGGGTAAGAAATAACCATGCTGATGGAAGTTACAGTTTTGAAATCTGGGATAAGAGTAATAACACCGGAACACTGACCAATGGAGTTGTAGCCGCAGGTCAATCATTCTGGATTCAGGCTATCGGACCTTCTCCAACATTGGCAATTTCTGAAGTTAGTAAATCGGATACAGATGAATCCAAAGAGTTATACAGAACAGAAACCCTGATAGGGGAATTAATTGAAATTACCCTGATAGAGGGGTTAAACACTGATAAAACATTTGTGAAATTAGCCACCAATTCCAGCGATGCCTATTTCGGAATGTCTGATGCTATTAAAAAGAAAAATTCAACCCTAAATTTATCAACCTTATCAACAGATCAGGTGAGCCTGGCTATAAATGAGTTAGATGATGATTTTTGCCAAAAACAGGTGCCTTTGCTAATTGAAGACGTTTCTTTGGGGTCTCATAATTTATTATTTGAAGGGATTTCGAGTTTTTCAAATGGAAGAATTTCTTTAGTAGATCATTTTTTAAACACTTCAGAGTTAATTTTATCCGATGGATATACTTATATTTTTAATGTAACAGAGAGTGAAGAGAGTTTTAAAAACAGATTTGAATTATTGATTGAAAGATATGAAGTTGATCTGAGCAGCAGGGTGATTTCAGGATCAAATATATTCTGTGAATCAGAGAAAATCCTGTCTATAACAGTAATGGAAAGTCAGGCCCATGTTTTATATAGTGTTCGGGAAAAGAATTCCAGGAAAGTACTTTCCGGGAAATTTGAAGGCAATGGGGCCGAATTGACCTTGCTAATTAACGTAGATGAATTGTCGTCACAAACTGAAGAGCTTGAAATTTTGGCAGGTTTTCCCGGGTGTGAAGTAAAGGTGTTACCGGCCACTTCAACAGTTACTGTTCAACCTGAACCCGTTGTAAGTGTTTTTGAGCATATTATTCAGACTTGTTCCAATACCCTGATTACACTTAATGCATCCGGTGGCGACTATTATAAATGGGAAAATACCCTTACGGGTGAATTTTTTGAGGAAACTGGTGAATTACTTCAAATTGTACCCACTGATGGATATCAGGTGGTAAAAGTAACGGCATTTACCAATTCAGGATGTAGTTCTAATAATTATGAATTGATAGAATTGTATAGTTCCTCTGTTGAAAAACCTGCAATTGTTGTTGAAGATAATAAATTGATAGTCTTTTCAGAAATGAGTTTACAGTGGTATTTAAATGGAGAAGTTATTGAAGGAGAAAATTCAACCTATTTATATCCCAAAAATTCGGGAAAGTATACGGTGAGTGCTTCCAATTCATATTGCACCATGTTTTCTGATGAATTGGAATATTTGGTTACTGGAATGCCTGATCACAAAAAGGATAAATTAGATGTGAAAATTTATCCGAATCCTTCAGATGGTGGAATTATTACCCTATCTGGTTCTACCTTGAATGATTCGAATGTGGAAATAAAAATTTACGATACTTTTGGAAGGTTATTATTTAACAAAGCCATACAAAGTGAAGAATATGAAAAGGGGTATTTTATAAATGAACAATTAAGTAAAGGAGTTTATTTGATAAAAGTCATTCAAAATAACTCCTTGACGGAAACAAAATGGGTAGTTTACTAGAAAAAAGACTTTTTCACATCAAAAAAGTTCTTAAAACGATAGTTGTTAATGTTATTGTATTTTTCTTTTTACTTTTTTTAGTGAATCTGGGTTGTGGTTATTATCTCAAAATAACCAGAGGTCCGGGGCGTGAACAATTGCCAAACTATAAGGAGAATGTAGATTATGGAAGTACAATTTTTAGCGAATACAATCAGGTAAAATTTAATTACGAAGCCTTTGTAGGTTGGAGATCCCTTCCTTTTAAGGGCATAACCACCAATATTAATTCCAGGGGGCTTAGATATACCAAAAATGGTCACGGATCAGATATTGCATC
>JAOUKG010000493.1 GCA_029882725.1 Cyclobacteriaceae bacterium | reverse complement strand
TTTAAAAATTTAACTACAGGACGTACCCAAAACATTCTTGGGTCGGGTATGAACATATTGCCCCGTATCCACAAACTGATTTTCTGAAAAAACGTTTGTTTTTGACCAACATTTACATTTTTTTGGTGTATTTCCTTTCGCGATAAGCGGGCCAGCACCTGATAAGGCTCCCATATTGGCAATTTCAATACTTCAATATCTTTGGGAACTTCGTCCAGCAGTCCGGGGTCTTTGTTTATAAAAGAGGGATTTTCGGGCGTTAGAACAATGGGTTCATATCCATATTCGGGTAAGTATTTGCTAAACTTTAACCAGCGTTGTACACCACTTCCTCCACTTGGTGGCCAATAATAGGTAATGATCAATACTTTTTTCATCGGAAGCGAAATTGTGTGTTTTGATTTTTAAAGACAACTATAATTCACTTATTTCCCTATCAATAACAATTCTTTTTGCCTTCCGTCAATGTATTGTACGGAATTGCCATCAAAAAATGCGTCTTCCTCCAGCATAATCCTAATTTCCTTGCCCCATTCCTCAATAAATGTAGCTGCATTGAGCTCTATGGAATAGGCAGTCTGGGCGTGTAAAGGATAATCACCTGTATGGGGCACTCCTTCCTGTTGGTCCCACATTCCCAAAGTAGTTCCGGCGGCATGACCATGATAACCAATGGGATGAGTATAAATGGAAGGCTTAATTCCTTTCGTAATAGCCATTTCACGGGATTCCTTTAATACCTGATTTCCGGTTTTCCCAACTTTAAAATTCCCTGTAAAGATATCCTGAAGTTCATTTCCATTTTTCAAGGCTTTTTTCAGATAATCGGGAGCGTCTTCCTCACCTTGTCGTAAAATATAGGCATGTTGTTGCGTATCAGTATTCAAACGCAGATAGGAAATTCCAAAATCTACATGTAACAGATCCCCCGGCATGATTACTTGCAAGTCTGGTCTTTTTGAAAAAGAACGGAGATGATCAAACGACTCAGGATCTGCACGCTGAATTGATACCGAGGGGTGAAACCAAGTCACCAAATTCAAATCCCTCACTCGTTCCCTCATCCACCACACAACATCATCGGTAGTGGTAATTCCCGGAGTAATCACTTTACTTGAAAAAGCTTCTGCAATAATTTCATGAGCTATTTTGCAAATATGACGGTACACCACCATTTCCTCAGGAATTCGGGTTTCCAACCACCCAAGTGCCAACTTTTCGGCCGATGTGATTCTTTTTGCAAATTTATTGGGAAGTGCATCCTCCAATTCCCTGAGATCAGTGGAAGAAATTCCATCGGCAAGGCCAAAATGAGTGCTGTAATTTAGGGCAATTTTATTGGGATTTCTTTCCTGAATAATTTCCACAAGACGTTGAAATTGGTCGGGTTGACTTTCCGGATTCCATGCTTTTTGAAAAATAGT
This sequence comes from Cyclobacteriaceae bacterium, assembly GCA_029882725.1. GTDB lineage: Bacteria > Bacteroidota > Bacteroidia > Cytophagales > Cyclobacteriaceae > JAHEMU01. Next base: position 1,909 of record JAOUKG010000493.1, on the reverse strand, counting down.
GCCCACATCGTATCGTGCCACGGCCAAAGACTCCATTTTTTTTGTATTTTTATCATAATTGAAAACCAAAATAGTCCTGCGTCTGGCCGACAACCAAGTAGATGGCAAAAATGTTTTTATCACAGGGTCCTCATTATACTCCCGGGAAATAATTACCCACATATCAATACCTTCCCTTTCCATTAGTCCGGGAACAATATCCGCTACTCTTTTTTCTAAAATATTATCAATAAAACCGGCCCTTTCACGCATAGAAAGAATATTGGATTGGGCTGAAAGACTTAAATTTAATGTCAGGCTTAATGTCAGAATTAAAAAAGTCAGAAATAAACCAGAAAAGGAAATGCTGTTTTTCATATCAGTTGTATTTTAAACTTAATTTTTTTGTTAGCCTGTTAAAACGCACCAACAGGGAAGTTGCAACAATAGTAAGTCCTACCAACAAACCAGTCCAAATCCCTATTCCTCCCCAACCTATCACAATTCCTAAATAATACCCCAAAGGAATCCCTATTAATATATAGGCTACAAATATATAAAATGTAGGCACTAATGTATCTTCCAACCCTCTCAATGCACTGGCCATAACCACTTGCAGTCCATCTGATATCTGGAAAAGTGCTGCAATAATAAGGAGTCCGGAGGCGAGTTTAATTACTTCTGCGTTATCAATATAAAGATGGGGCAGGAAATTCCTTCCCAAAATAAACAACAAGGCATTGAAGGCCATAAAAATGATGGCCATGAAAACGAGACTGTAAACGGCCCTTCTCAAGTTGGGGATATTCTTCCTTCCCAATTGATTGCCCGATCTTATCGTGGCTGCAGCCCCCAGTCCTGTAGCCATCATGTAGGTAATAGCGGCCAAATTAATGGCAATTTGATGTGCCGCCTGCATGGAGGTTCCAATCCATCCCATCATAATAACCGCAATACCAAAAGCACCTACCTCGATGATATATTGAAAGGCTGAGGGCAATCCGATTTTTAATATTCTTTTCACTCGTAACCATTCCGGAGAAAGGGAAAGTATGTTTTTTCTATAGGGAGCAAATTTCGTTTCCCTATAAAAATACACAATGATAAGCAGCATCATAACAACTCTTGAAATCAACGTTGCAATACCGGCACCATTAAGTCCCATAGGTTCAAAGCCCAACTTTCCAAAAATCAGAATATAGTTTAAGCCCACATTCAAAATATTTGAAAAAATGGAAATAAACATGGCTGGTTTAGTAATGGACAACCCTTCCATAAATTGTCTGAAAGTTTGAAATATCATTAATGGAATTATCGAAACAGTAATGATCTCCAAATAAGGAATTGCCAGGGCTACCACATCTTTGGGTTGATCTAAATGATACAATACGCCATTGCCTAAAATAATTATTAAAAACAGTACAATAGCTGCAATGATATTGATAAAGAACGAATTTCTAAGCAATGAACCAATACGGGAGCGGTCGCCTTCCCCGTCGGCAGCTGCTATTAAAGGTGTAGCGCCATAGGATATACCCAGTCCGAAAGTCAGTAAGATATGAAAAGGAACACTTCCCAGAGCAGCCCCGGCCAGGGGTACTTCTCCTGTTTGCCCAACCATCATGCTGTCGGCAGTACCTACCAATATATGCCCTAGTTGTGACAACATGACCGGGTAGGCCAGATTATAGTTAATCTTTAAATGACTTCTGAATGACTGCATATATGATTTTGAAACTTTAACTATTGATGCCCGTTAACCTACTTTATATCCTTATTCACACAAGCTTATCATGAAAGAACTTCGCACAGAAATAATAATAGATTCAAAGAAAGAAAAGATTTGGGAAATATTAATGGATTTTGACAGATATCCCGAATGGAATCCTTTTGTAATCAGTTTAAAAGGAAGGGCTTTGCTGGGTGAGAC
>JAOUKG010000492.1 GCA_029882725.1 Cyclobacteriaceae bacterium | reverse complement strand
CCACTTAATGAAGGATTACTAAAAAATGTGGAGTTGATAATTCCTGAAAACACTTTATTAAATCCAAAATTTGATACAGATGCAGACAAATGTCCGGCCGTAGTTGGTGGCAATACAGAAATAAGTCAGCGATTAACGGATACACTTTTCAAAGCATTGAGAGTGGTTGCCTGTAGTCAGGGTACCATGAATAACTTTTTGTTTGGAAATGAACAATTTGGCTATTACGAAACAATATGCGGAGGCTCCGGAGCTGGTGACGGATTTAATGGAGCCAGTGGAGTACATACTCACATGACTAATACAAGAATTACCGACCCGGAGATCCTGGAATGGAGGTATCCTGTATTGTTGAATGAGTTCAGTATTAGAAAGAATAGCGGAGGTAAAGGAAAATGGTACGGAGGGGAAGGAATAATAAGAAACATAACCTTTACAAGACCCGTTACGGTTACGCTATTGTCTCAACATAGAGTAGAAGAACCATATGGTGTTGATGGAGGCCAGAACGGTAAAACAGGAGAACAATTTAAAATATTAAAAGACAGAAATAGAGAAGAATTGACAGGGAAATTCACCCAATTTTTTGATGCGGGCGAGGGAATCGAAATACAAACCCCGGGTGGGGGAGGATTTTTGGAAACAATATTGTAGAGACGTAGCGTGCTACGTCTCCACAGCGTGCTACGTCTCCACAGCGTGCTACGATAAATCGAAAACAATTTTACACTGTTCGGGAGGCTCATTAATGATTTTAAAACTACCACCCAGAACAACAGGATAATTTGGGGGGGCGTGACCGGCCGAATAATTAGAAATTATAGGAATATTTAAACCCTTAGTCGCTTCTTCAACAATTTCTAAAACCGACATACCGAAAGAAGGGGTACTATCAGATAGTTCCGTAAAGTGACCAAGTAATATACCTTGTACACTATCAAATTTACCTGCCCTTCGAAGATGTTGTAGCATTCTGTCTATTTTATAATAACCTTCACCAATTTCTTCAATCAATAATACTTTTCCATTCGTATTGATTTCATAGGATGTTGCCAAAGAATCTACAATCATTCTTAAGTTTCCCCCTACTATTTGGCCAGAGGAAGGAAATTCAGAATTATACTTAATAACATATTGAGTTTCCTTCTTAAAGAGTAAATCTTCAAGTTTTTTTACCGAAGTTAAATATTCTTCATTACCAAATTGAGCTACCATACAGGCATGTATAGAAGTAAACCCCAGCGCTTGAATTGCAATGTGTAAAAGTGTAATATCACTAAATCCAATTATAGGTTTTGGTGATTTCACAAACCCGGAAAAATCAATTTTATCGATAATTCTCGACAATCCATAGCCCCCACGTGCACAAAAAACAGCTTTAATATTTGGAGCATCCAATGCCCATTGAAGGTCTGATAAACGTTGGGAATCTGTTCCTGAAAAATAATTGTGTTTACTTCTTAAATACTTTCCTTCGGAAATATTGAGATCCCAGGAACTGAGTTTTGTTAAACCACTTGCCAACCTAGTGGGATCGACAAACCCGGAGGGGGCAATTACTGCAATATCATCGCCAACATTCAGTGGAGACATAGATGAATCATTTTATTATTAAAAGTGAAGGGATAAATCTACTACGTGCAAGTTGAATTAAAAATTTTTTAATCCGAATTTAGCACTGTATATATTTGGAATTAGATCAATAAAATTAGTGCAACATATGATTAGTTCTTCAACAGTTACTAAATAAAAAAAGGATGTCCCTTCGGCATCCTTTTTTTATAATTATATTAAAATAGAATTAATTTGCTCTCTATTATTTTGTTGCAGCTACACCTAATTTTTTTAATACAAGTTCAGAAATGTCATGTTCCTCACCGGCATATAAAACAATATCAGTTCCACCAACACCAGCAGTAAGAATAAAATCAAATTTATTTTCTTCAGCTACTGCTTTGATGGCATTACCTACTTTGGTGTACACAGGTTCTAATAATTGAATCCTTTTATTTTCCATACTTTCCTGAGCTGACTGCTGAAATTCCTGAATCCTTTGCTCTAACTGAGCCAATTCATTCATTTTATCTTTTTGAATAGCCTCAGGAGTATTTGCAGGCATTCCATTAAGTGCAGCAAGCTTTTGTTGATATTCATCGTATCGGGCTTTTAACTGAGACTGCAACTGAACTTGATGAGCTTGTAGACTCGATTCAATTTGTTTTGCATCTGGTAATTTACTGAATATATAATCCACATCGGCGTATCCTATCTTCAGATTCGTTTGTGCATTTGTCATCACTGCCACGAGTGAAAAAACTATTGCTAAAAGGGTTCTCATTTTCATTTTTATATTGTTTAATCTATTTTACTTTAATACATCACTGGAATCTCCCAATCCTAATTCATCCAATACAAAGTCGGTATAATCGTATCTGGGATCTGTGTATATCATTACTAAATCAGCCGCTTTGTCGAATAAAACAGACAAGCGATTTTCTTTAGCCACCTTTTCAACTGCTTCAAAAACTTTATCCTGAATAGGTTTTATCAATTCTTGTTTTTTAAGGAAGAACAAACCCTCAAACCCAAAGATATCACGTTGATATTCTTTTAATTTGAGTTCCTGATTTTTTATGTCTTTCATTCGTTCCTCTTTCATTTCCGGGGTCAACAACACTTCTTCTGCTTTCAAAGATGCGTACATTAACTCAATTTCGGCCATCTTTTCTTTCAATTGTTGCTCCCATTCTGCAGAGAGTTTATTTATTTCCTCCTGAGCCTTTTTGTACTCCGGCATTCTGCTCAATATATAATCTGTATCTACGTAGCCAAACTTTTGTGCTTCGGCTACTAATCCTGTAAACAGAAAAGATACGAACAAAATGTACTTCATTTTATCTTAATTGTTGTCCTATGGTAAAGTGGAATTGTGAACCACTTATATCTGATCTTCCTGGTAACGTATCGAAACCATAAGCCCAGTTAATACCTATCAAACCAAATGCAGGCATAAATACACGTACTCCTACACCGGCAGATCTGTACATATCAAAAGGATTAAAATCTTCATAATGATACCAGTTATTACCACCTTCTGCAAAAATAAAGCCATAAATTGTAGCAGCCTCGGCAGTAGATACGGGGTATCTTAATTCCAAACCAAACTTATCATACATAATACCTCCACGTATGCCATTACCAGCGGTGTAATCTATCTGAGTTGAATAAGGTGGAACCAGCGAGTTATCCTCATAACCTCTTAAACCTACAACATCATTGGCAATGATAAATTGCTGGCCGGCAAGACCTGCACCACCTAAATAAAACCTTTCAAATGGACC
>JAOUKG010000015.1 GCA_029882725.1 Cyclobacteriaceae bacterium | reverse complement strand
AAGCGATGTTCCTGTTTTAATTTTTCCCTTTTCAGGGAATCAACTTTCTGCTGAAAAGTGTCGTTTCTAATTTTTAAATAAAAAAACTTTTCAAGAGCCTCTGATGGGGATTTAAATACACTTACTTCGCCTGTATTTTCTTTTTCCTGAAATAATAACAATTGAACGTCATTATTATTTTTAATCAAAAAATATTCTGAGGCTTCATTAAATGAGGCAACTATTTCATTAAACTTTTCCCACTTTTTATCAACACTTAATTGATTATATCCAAGGGTATCTAAAAAACCAATAGCTTCTTTACCCAATACAGGAAACACACTTTTTATATTTCCATTTGCTTCCACAAATTTGTTGAAATCGGGGAAATGCTTTCCAATATCATTGAACTGAAGTTGTTTGTCTTTTTCATAGGCATTTATAAATAACTCAGCCACTTGATCATCTTTCAGTAAAATTATATTCCCCCTTGAGCCATGAAGCTTAAAAAGTAGTTTGTATTCCCCTAATAGTATATAAAAAGATCTGTCGTAGTCAATAATACGTACCTCCTCAACTTTTTTCCCAATGAGAGGTGCAAATAAATCCACGGTGTTTTTCTTTGCCCTGTTGATTCGCTCAGGGATTCTAACAATAGACCAACCTGAATGTAAAATAGAAAGGAGGTTTGTTTCATTTGAAAAGGTTATAACCAATTCCTGTTTATGCTGGGTATAACATACCTCCAGCACCTCACCTAAAATACGGGTTCTTAATTCTTCAGTAAATTTTTTAAGAAAAAAATAATTGTTGTACACCTATATTTCGATTTTTAAGCCATCATAAGCGATACTAACATTCTCTGGCAACATCTTTTCAACCTCTTCATGCAGACCTAATTTATGGCTAATATGCGTAATAAAAGCTTTTTTTGGTTGTATATTATCTATAATTTTCAGAGCTTCTGCTAAGGTGAAGTGAGAGATATGAGGTTCATGTTGCAGGGCATTGATAACCAAAACTTCAGAACCTCTTAGTTTATCCAATTCTGTATCAGAAATATAATTGGCATCTGTTATATAAGAGAAAGCCCCTATTCTAAACCCAAATACCGGTAACTTATAGTGTGTGACATCGATGGGCATTATTTTCAAATCATCTATAGAAAACTCACGATTGTCAATTTCATGTAACTTAACCTTTGGAATACCCGGGTATGTATTGTTGTTAAAAATATAGGAATATTCTTTTTTTAAATTTTCAAGCACAGCCCGCCTGGCATAGAGGGGGATATCTTTCTTTTGGAGGAAATTAAAGCTCCTCACATCATCAAGACCGGCAGTGTGATCCTTGTGCTCGTGCGTAAACAAAACCGCATCCAGTTTTTTTATTTTTTCCCTTAACATTTGAGCTCTAAAATCCGGGCCTGTATCGACCACTATTTCTTTTCCCTCGCAGGAAATAAATATTGAAGTGCGTAATCTCTTATCCCTAAAATCCAAGGATGTACAAATTGGACATTCGCAGCCAATTACTGGTACCCCTTGAGAGGTTCCTGTACCTAAAAATGTTATGTTCAAACCTGTATTTCTGTTTGGCTAACCTTGGCAAACAATTGCTTGTTTTTTTCACTTAAACTGGATACATCTACAGGTAATTGCCTTATTATTTCTATAAGGCAGTTTATCTTTCCATCTGTAGGATAGTATTTATTAATAATAATAATTTTTTTTTCCTTAATGATACAATACCCTGGCTTAAAGTTCCCCTTTTCATATCTCAATATATAATCTGTCTCACTTATAAGATCTTCTAATTTATTAAGAAAACTTTGGGTATATCTAATCATTTACCAATATGTTTTTTAACTGCAGAAACCAATTGATCGTAATCCAATGGTTTTATTAAACTTTCCTTAACATTTAATTCTTCGAAATCACTTTCTTTATAATTTTTATAATGCCCTGAAATACAAATTACAGGTAGTTGGGATTTTGCTGAATTTTTTAGTTTCCGAATCTGTCTGATTAAATCCATACCATCGTGATCAGGTAAAATTATATCCATAATAACAAGGTCAATATCATTATTATTTATAGTGTCAATTACCTTAGCACCAGTTTTTAACCCAATAACCTCCATCCCAATACCATAAAATATCTTTTTTACCAAAGTCTGTATTACCGGGCTATCATCAACCAATAATATTTTTTTCTTTAACTTACTCATAGCACAATCACCTTTTAATATTTATTATTTTTTTTATTTCAGAGATTATCTGCAAAAGCTTATTAATATCTGAAATTTTTATCTCACTTTTCAAGAACTTATTTTCCAAATATTTCGAATAAAATTCCATTTTTACAAATCCTAATGTAGCCGCACTGGATTTCCATGTATGCAAAGTACGAAAAATTTCTTTTTTCTTTAAGTACGTTTCATTACTTATCCATAATTTCATTGTTTCCTCCACTTCACTTTGAAATGATTCAAACAATTCCTCTCGTATATCCTCCTTGGTGAACTCATCAATTTTTCTCAGAACACTTTCATCAAAGGCGGGTAAATTTTGAATTTCATTTAATAATCTCTGATTATTTTCCCCTGTATCTAAAAACATTGTATTAATGATTTCCAATAAATCCTGAGGAATTACAGGCTTTGCCATCACTTCGTCAAACCCCGAACATTTATAACTAAGGCTATTAAAGGAAGTCACCTTTCCAGACAAGGCCAGAAGCAGTGGAGTCTTATTTCCAAGTTGTTCGATTATTTCACTAGCTACTATTACACCATCTTTATCTGATAAAATAATGTCCAAAATTATTAAATCAGGTACATGAGTATGTAAACTCTCCAATAAGTCCTTACCTGTTCTAAAAGAATTTACAATTATTCCCTGCTTTGTTAAAATATTTGAAACAAAGGTTAAATTAAGGTTATCATCGTCTAAAACATATATTTCCTTTCCCTTAAGACTTTTCCAACCGGAACGTGCCTTAGTATCCAATTTTTCTTCCAAACCCTGTGATATAAAACCAGGAAGTGTAATAACAATTTTAGTTCCACTTTTCACTTGAGGCATCTCTATTTTACCTCCCAAAACTTCAGCGAGCCTTTGCACAATGTACAATCCAAGTCCTTTTCCTTCCGGGTTTTGATTGCTTTCATCTTTACGTACATAGGGTTTTGTCAAACTGGAAAAATCCTCGGCATAAATACCTTTTCCATCATCTTTTACTTCAATTTTTATATTTTTTTTACTGTCTGTTTTAAAGTTTACTTCTACTGTTTTTGCCCCGGAATAATGTATTGCATTCTGAATTAAGTTTATTAAAATCCTTAAAACCTTACTGTAAACTGTATTAAAACCACTCTTCAAAGAGGATTTTAATTTCAATTCAATCTTTCTTGCATCCATATCCGACTGAAAAATCAACCTTAGTATAGGAAAGATATCTTTTTCGGGAATTATAATTCTAGTCATAATACTCCCTTCACTAACTAAACCTTCTAAATCATGAACTATTTCAGATAACTGTAGTGTGATAGTTTTTATCTTTTCAAGGTTTAAAAGAAGCCCCTCTTTTGAATCTTCAAATTCTGACAAATGTACTAATTGATATAAAGTGTTCAGTGGACTTCTTAAATCATGAATAAATCCTTCAAAGTCCTTTTTATTTAACTGAATACTTTCCCTCTCCTTATAATACAACGGTGTTAAATAAATTTCAACTTCATTTGTATCTATTGAGGGAACTAACAAAGACACATTAACATCTTTCGTTATACCCGTGGGATTGGACCATGTCATTTTGGCATCCAATTCTTTCCCAAGTTGTTTTTTTATACCCTGACCTAGAAACGAGGAAATATTTTGACCTGCTAATTCAGAAGTATTGGCACCTAACAAGCATATACAATTATTTGAAGCAAATAATATTCTACCAGTAAGATCACATTGAATGTATACAGGGTATTCTTTAGCCGTCAATTTATGCCTCTTTTCCAATATTGATTTATATTTGGCTTTATTTACTTAGTTAAAATGGCAGTTAAAATTCTTAAAAACAATAAATTGATTGTGATTTCCGGGCCAACAGCTGTAGGAAAAACAAATTTAAGTATAAAATTGGCGAAAAAATTTGATACGGCCATTATTTCAGCAGATGCCAGACAAATCTATAAAGAATTATCAATTGGAACGGCAAAACCAACAAAAGAAGAGCTTTCCGAAGCACTGCATTATTTTATTGATATAATAGACATAAAGACACCGTACAGCGCTGGTGATTTTGAACGTGATGCAGTAGAGTTATGTTCAAAATTATTTAAAACCAATAACAAAGTTATAGTATGTGGAGGTTCCGGATTGTATATAAATGCCCTTTGTTATGGTTTTAATGAAATGCCTAAAATTTCAGAATCAATAAGAACTGAAGTTTCTGAGCTGTTAAAAAAAGAGGGTGTGGAGAAACTTCAACTTTTGATAAGGGAAAAAGATCCGGAGTACTATAGTGAAATGGATATAAATAATCCTAGAAGACTTTCTCGGGCATTGGAAATAATCATGGCTACTGGAAAAAAGTACAGTTCGTATAGAACGGGTGAAACAAAAAAAAGGTCTTTCAGCTGTATACACATAGGACTTCAAAGAGAACGAGATGAGTTATATTCACGTATTAATCAACGAGTAGATCAAATGATGGCGGAGGGACTTGAAGAGGAAGCCCGTTCAGTATACGAATTCCGTGACAATAATGCTTTACAAACAGTGGGTTACAAGGAACTTTTTGATTATTTTGATGGACTGATATCACGTACAACTGCAATAGAACTTATCAAACAGAATAGCAGAAGATATGCCAAACGACAGATGACATGGTTTAAGAAGAATCCAGATATTAAATGGTTTCATCCAGACGAGGTAGAGGATATTTTGGGTTACCTGAATACTGTTTTATAAATTAATTGTTAATTTTAAGGAATTTAAGGAAATTATATCGGCACAATTTATGTTGGTTAGATAGCAAATTATCAAAAATGAAAAACACATTATTAGTTATATGCCTAAGTTTTGTTCTCTTACCAAATTTATATGCACAAGAACAAGAAAGTAAAGTGCAATGGTTAACATTTGAAGAGGCCGTTGAAAAATCCAAAACTGAAAAAAGAAAGATTTTTATTGATGTATACACTGACTGGTGTGGGTGGTGTAAAGTAATGGATAAGAATACTTTTAATAATGAGCATATTGCCTCTATCTTGAATGAGAAATTTTATCCTGTGAAACTTGATGCTGAGCAAAGGGGAGACATTACTTTTAGGGGGACTACTTATAAATGGATTGAAGGAGGGAAAAATGGTTATCATCAATTGGCGGCAGCTTTATTACAAAGTAAGCTTAGTTTTCCCACGGTAGTTTTTTTAGATGAAGACTTTAATATGATACAACCTTTACCGGGTTATCAGAAACCAGAGCAATTTCATCCTATTATAACCTACATAGGTGAAGAGCATTTTAAGAACTTAAAATGGGCGGAATATCAAAAAACATATGTTTCTCCGTTTTAATCTGCTAATCGTTTGCGAACAATAAAAGCAGAAGGAAGACAATCATTAAAACAATAAATACTAATTTTTTCCGGTCGTTGTACAACATGTGTCTTATTCCCCTTGTGGAGTAATATTTTTGGTAATTCTCTAAAAAACTGTTGAAGTTTTTATGTCTGTGAATTACCTTTTTTGAAGGTATTGGCTCGTCTATTTTAACTTTTATCTTTCCCATTTCTCATTCCTCTAATATGCTGATTTAACCGCTACCTCTTTTAGTTTCCTTAAAATCCTATAGGTTTTAATCTTAGCATTTCCTTCTGTAGTTCCCAAAAGGTCTCCAATTTCCTTAAATGATCTGCTTTCAAAAAATCTTAATTCCAAAAACTGTAAGTCTTGCTCACTAAGGCTTTCTAAAAGTTTAGCCACTGTTTTTTCAGTTTCGTAGCCATCATTGTCAATTTCTATCTCCTCAAATAGATGCACCAGATGTCCTTTATCAAGACAAACAACCCGCTGTGCAGTTTTCTTATCTCTAAAATATTGATTTACTTCATTCAATGCAATTCGGTATAACCAACTTGAAAACGGAAGCCCCTGAAATTTATACTTGTTAATATTTTTTAAACTTTTATAAAATACGATTGATGTCAAGTCAGCACATATATACTCATCTGCTACCCGTTTATATATAAAAACGAATATGGCATCATAATACTTTTCATAAATGGGCGCAAAATAGCGGGGATTCTCCTTACAAAGTTTGATGATTTTTTGTTCTCTGTCTATCTCTTTTTCTGTTTGATGATATGTGGACGAATTTAAAAAAAAGCCCTTTACTAGTGTCAAAAATGACTCTATTACAATTGTTTTTTGGTTGATATAAAAAATTCCTGTCATTAAAATTTAAAAAAGGCCCAACTGTAGTTGAGAAGATTTACAGTCAGGCCACTACCTGTAATTCCGCCTCGAATATCAGATAGTATAAGTTCAAATAATTACTATCTGTATAATGCAGTTGATATAAAAAGGTACAATTATTTTTGAACTAATTCATAAACACATCTAAAACCCAACCATTTTTCACCTGAATTAAATTCAATTTTTCTATCCGGGAAGGCCATTCTCCCCCAATGAAAATAACTTCCCCCAACACATATCCCCTCAGTCATTGTCATTTCGGCTACATTTCCATAAATATCATAAAGCCCCATGGTATCGGGAAAAAAAGCCCCAACTGGAAAAGTTTCATCTCCATAATTTTCAGAAAGTTTTTCCATGGATTCACAACCTTCCAAATATCTAACATTAATAAGATAACAACCGTGTGTATTCACACTATCAGGGTTGACAGTACTATTACCAATATCCCTTAATCCTACAATAGGAGCTATAGTTTGCCACTCATTCTCTGTAATTAAACGTACATTGACATCATACCCATCATTTTCCAATTTTCTAATATTTTTATCTTTGTATATCCCCTCCTCAATCCAAAGCATATATTCTATTACCTGATCGTAGTTAACTCCAACTATCGGGTATGAGAATAGTTGATTTTCTTCCAATGAGGCTGTTTTACCAGCCCATGGAAAAACACCTTTATTAAGCGCTATTTGAAAGTTACTGGCATCAAGGTAGAGAGCAGAGGTGTAAATACTTTTATATTTTTCAAATACCCCCCTGTATTTTAACGGAAGTTTGATCTGGTCGGGAAAATAGCTCAAAACCTCTTCTGCATTTCCTGAATTTAACGATGTGTAATAAATAAAAGCAAACCAGTTTCCAACAGACACCTCATACTGATCCATCAAAATATTCAACTTTGGGATTATTACAGTACCATAAGGCAACTTACGTGGCCATTTTTGTTCTGCATTACCTGACTGGGCAAAAAGTCCGCAAGAAAAAAAGAAAGAGAAAAGAATTACCAGTATCCTCATTAAGTATTATTAAGTATTATGCTCCTGATTATTAATTACCAAAAATGGCCCCCAAAGATATTTCTAACCCTGTAAATTCTACTTTTCCTTTTTGGTAGGATGCAGGATCCAGTTGTACAGTTTGAAAAACACCAGCATTCCCGCCCGTGTAAGATCCCGCCAGATCAATATTTGAGCCTCCATAGAGATAATTAATTTCAAGGGTTAAACCCAAATTTCTTTTTACATAATATAAAAGTTCTATTCCTCCCTGATATCCCCAACCGGGTAAGTATTTATAAGTAAAATCGGCATTGGCAACCTCCCACCCCTCATAAACCCTAATGGCTCTATCAATATTTCCATAGTTAAGCCTGGTGAAAAAGCTATACACTCCAAAAACACCCGCCTTCATGGTAAACGCAGATTTTTTATTTCCCACTTTAAAATACAACTCCAGTGGCACAAAGGCAGTCAGGTTGTTTCCAAACATGGGTTTATTGCTTTCAAAAGGCAAACCCGAAATTTGTTGCCCTCCCATTCTATACAAAGTACCTCCTGTTTGTATTCCTATATAATCTGAAAATGGTAACGCTACCCCCCTATAAGATAAGGGGCTCACCGGAATAGAAAACTCTCCCCCTTTAGGAAAGAAAAACGAAACTGAAACCCCTACATTCTGTGCTTTTAGCATTGAACCGGATAACGCTAAAAATAAAATCACGGTAAACAATCTACTCATCTCAATGGAATTATTGGTTGTGTCCAGGCTTTTTCGAAATCGCCAATTTGAAAAGGATTTACCTGTAATTCATTTGAAGTGACAACAGCCCTGACAAATTGTTCATTACCGGTAAAAGTATAAGAAGGATTTATTCCCTCTGTTTCTTTCAAAATAGTAATTTCAGTATCACCATTCATGGCTCCTATAAATCTTACTGTGTATTTTAGCTCTTCCCTGCCTTTTATCGAAAAACTGTATTCATTTTTTGTTATTATAAAATTTTCCAATTCAACACCTGATGAAGCATAGAAATTTCCTTTTTCCATCGATTCTATTAAAGAATTGGGCGATAAATCTTTAGAATTTACCATTACCCATCCCCTACCTGAATTGCTGAATTCTGCCCCCATCATATGGTAATTATGAGAATCGTCGGTAGCTATACCATACATCAATGGTTTTCCATCACGTATATAAGCAAGGTTGATTTGATCCCACATCTCTTCTGTTGACAAATGAGTTACATCGCCATAATTATTTACCGCGGGGTGACCATTATATACTTCGAAAAATCGTTCTCCATTCAGATTGACCATATCAGACAAAGAGATACCCCATCCAAAATTGGGATGATTTATATGTGGAAACATGGGAACACCAGTTTCGTTTCTTTGGGTATTTACTTCATCTATAACCTTCTGCATCACTTCCAAAACAGATTCCCCGGTTTGCGGTTCAACAAATTTCTGCAAATTAGAGGCGTTTATATGTATAGGTTTATCTTCAAATCTATTGGTAATCTCTTCTCCTCTTATAAGTATAAAACTGCTATCCTGTAAAACACCGAACTCAGAATAGGATTTTAATTTAACCTCAGTTCCTGCACTATCTTCTCTGGATACTACCCAATCTTCCCCAAACTCTTTTAAGTAATTTTCAAAAGCCCTAATTCGCTGAGGGCTTTTAGTTACAGGCACCCACATTTCATTATCCTGAAAAGTATTATGGTCAGACAGGGCTAAGAAATTATAACCATTCTTTTTGTACCAGGAAATCACCATTTCCGGGTAGTCGTCTCCATCACTCCACAAAGTATGGGTATGAAGGTTTCCTTTTTGCCAGTTTTCAGTGGGAGAAGCCTCCTGACTTCCTGAACAACCAACAATAAATATAATTATTGCATACAACCAGTATTTCATAGATATTTAATGTTTTGATAGTAAATCTAACTTTTAATCCCTGAAGAATGAAACTTAAAATCAGCTTATTACCCTTGAATTATTTAATTGCAATTATTTTTCTGACCAACTGCAATTCTAAAGGGTCGGAATTTACTGCCGACCAATTGTATTTTGGTGGAATCATTTATACAGCAAACACTCAACAACCAACTGTTGAGGCCGTAGCAATTTTAGGTGACACCATTTTATTTGCAGGCACCTATGGAAAAGCTCAGGCCTACACTGACGAAAATACTATAATTCATGATCTGAAAGGAAAAACCATGCTTCCCGGCTTTATTGAATCGCACGGCCACATGATGGGATTGGGCTATAACGAATTGAATCTGGATTTGATGGATGTTAAGAGCTATGATGAGCTGATTGACCGTGTTAAGGAGGCCGTTACTAAAAGCAAACCGGGAGATTGGATTATAGGAAGAGGCTGGCATCAAAGCAAATGGGACCCACAACCTGAAAATATGGTTAAAGGCTTTCCTGTACACGACCAACTCAGTGAGATTTCGCCTGACAACCCTGTATGGCTTAGACATGCAAGTGGACACGCCAGTTTGGGGAATAAAAAGGCCATGGAAATAGCTGGAATTTTTCCTCTCTCCATTGAATCTATGGAAAACGAAGTTGAAGGAGGTGAAATTATAAGGGATGATACAGGAAATCCCACAGGAATATTCAACGAAAGAGCTCAAGGGGTTGTGGGTAAATTTGTTCCTGAAAATTCAGAAGAAAGTGATGCAAAAGCACTTGAGTTGGCAATAGCTGCCTGCCAAAGAAATGGTATCACCAGTTTCCATGACGCAGGGGTTGGGCAATCGACTATTGACCTTTATAAAAAATTCGCAAATGAGGGAAAATTAGGAACACGCATGTATGTAATGATTAGTGGCCCCGACCGTGAGTTGACCAACAAATGGCTTGAACGCGGACCGGAAATAGATACGAGCAACCACCTTGTAACCATTCGGTCTATAAAATTGAATTGCGATGGTGCCTTGGGAAGCCGCGGTGCCTGGTTATTGGATGATTATTCTGACAGGCCTGGTCACGCCGGTATGGCTACACTTCCAATGGAATATGTTGAAGAAGTTTCCATCAAGGCCCTGAATAAAGGTTTTCAGGTATGTTCGCATGCTATAGGCGACCGAGCAAATCGTGAAGTTTTGGATAGATATGAAAATGCTTTTTCAAAAGTACCCAATCATACCACAAACCATAGATTTAGGATTGAACATGCACAACATATTGATCCTGCCGACTTACCTCGTTTCAGTGAAATGGGAGTCATTGCGGCAATGCAGGCTATCCACATGTCGAGTGACAGACCGTGGGCCATTGACAGACTTGGGGAAAAAAGAATTGTGGAGGGAGCCTATATGTGGCAAAGTTTATTAAAATCAGGAGCGAAAGTAATAAATGGCAGCGATGTACCCGTTGAACCTATATATCCTTTTGCCAGTTTTTATGCTTCAATAACAAGAAAAACTTTGAAAGGAACACCAGAAGGCGGTTATGAACCTGAAGAAAAAATGACGAGGGAACAAGCGCTTATATCCTATACTCTCGACGCGGCCTACGGAGCTTTTGAAGAAGATATTAAGGGATCTATTGAGAAAGGAAAGCTTGCCGATTTAATCATTATTGATCGGGATATCATGACTATTCCCGAAAATGAAATACTCGAAACAAAAGTTGTTCACACTATATTGGGAGGGGAAGTTATTGATAATTGATAATGGATAATGGATAATGGATAATTGATAATTGATAATTGATAATTGATAATGGGCTTCCTGGGGGGGGGGTGAATTTATAAATAGATCATTTTTTCTTAAATTGCTTTCTATTAAAAAATTAATAATCAGTAAATTTTTAAATTTAAAATCATGATTAAAAAAATAATTCAATTTTCTCTCTTAGTAACTACCGTTGCTTTTATTAATTCTTGTTCAAAGAAATCTTCCAATGAAAACACAGAAACAGACTCTGTGGCTGTTGAGGTTGTTGAAGAAGAGGAGGAAGTTAAGGTTCCGGCCAGTCCCAGGGCCGAAGCCACCGGAGAGGTAAGTGGCATCTCTATAACCATAGACTATGGCTCTCCTTCAGTAAAAGGCAGAACGATATGGGGAGTGAAGGAAGAGTATGGCAAAGTATGGCGAGCTGGAGCCAACGAAACCACTTCTATTAACTTTTCAGGAGACGTGCTTGTAGGTGGTGAGGCTGTAGCTGCCGGTAAATATGGTTTTTTTATTATTCCTAATGAAGAAGGAGATTGGGTAGCTATCCTCAGCACGCAATGGAGTCAGGAAGATCATGGTATATGGGGCGCAATGGGTTATAATGAAGAGAATGATATCGTTAGGATAAATATAATGCCTACATGGGCTGATGAAATTCAGGAAAGACTTGAATATTCAGTAAGTGATAACGCAATAAATTTTGCTTGGGAAAAGGCCCGTTTATCAATACCCATTGAACCTGCTCCTGCTGAAGAATAAGGGTAAATATCGAACTTATTAAATATTGATTTGTTTAATGAATAAAAAAGGGATAAATAATTATTCATCCCTTTTTTATTCAAAACATACTAATCCTAATAAGGTCTTACATTAATTTGGCCCCTTTTATTCATTTATTACACTTGTCAGAACCGGTCGGTTAGCTTGATTTACCACATCCTCTGCAATACTTCCAGACAATAAATGTGCTAAACCTGTTCTTCCATGTGTAGACATGGCGATCATGTCCGCATTTATATGTTCAGCAAAATAAATGATACCTTCCTCCTCGGTAATATCATTAAAAACATTAGTAGTGTAATTTGTAAGATTGGCTCGTTCTGCAAATTTTTTAAGAGCATCAAATGAATCAATATCCCTTTCAAAGTTATTTGGTGTATTAATTCTCACCAAATGAATTTTGGAATCATAATATTTCTGAATTTTTTGCACAAGATTCAATACCATAAGTTCTTCATCCTGTAAGGCAGTAGCAAAAACAATGTTATCATAATCAAAACTCGTTTGTTTTTTATGGATTGTTATTACCGGGCATTTTGAATAACGCACTACTTTCTCCGCAGTGGAGCCTATCATCATCTCATCAAACCCACTTACTCCGGAGGTACCCATTACCACCAAATCTACTTTTTGTGCATTTATAATATTTCGAATACCGTGAAAGGCATTTCCAACTTGTATTTCTGAACGCCAGTTATCCCCTATAAATAAAGGATCCTGTTTTCTCATTTCAATTTCCTGTTTTCCTTTTTCAATTAACTTTAATGTGAATATTTCTTCCTCAGCACTTCCAAAATTCATCTGTCCGGTAAACGATGTTGCAGAATGACTAGCAGATTCAACAACATGTAATAAAATGACTTCTGCACCCGATTTATCTGCCAATTTACACGCAACCTCAAGAGCAAAGTCGGCTTTTTCTGAAAAATCAGTTGGAACTAATATCTTTTTCATATCTTATTTTTTGATTTAAATTATAATACATATAACTATTACAATTAATTAAGGTAAACTTATACTCACATAAATTTTATCTTAATTATCACTAAATTGCTATAAATTATGGAATTTAGCAATCGAATTGGGGGATAATACGCTTTTTATTTATAGCAAAACTAAAAGGCAACAAAAATAACTTGCATTTTAGTTGGGTTTATTCACAAATAACTTCATTTCCGGTGATTTCACCTGTAAAAATTGGTGGACTTAAATAGGGGATTCCGAGATGTAGCCC
>JAOUKG010000491.1 GCA_029882725.1 Cyclobacteriaceae bacterium | reverse complement strand
TTTGCTTTTCTAAGTACTATTATACTACGAATTTCAAGAAATTTAAAGTTTCAAATTAATTATTTATGATTTATTAATTTTTTTCAATCCCTTTTCTTAACTTATATTTTAGGTTTCTAATTAAAATTTGAATTTTATCATTGCAATTTTGATTAATGCCTTATTTTTGAATTTAGAATTTTCCAATAAAAATATTTATTCTATGATAGTTGAATTTGAAGTACTTGAACAAGAGGATATTGACTTGTTGTTGAAAACACCTCTGTATGTATCGATTCTTATTGCGGGTGCTGATGGAAAAATTGATAAAAATGAATTGAATGAGGCTATTAGTCTTTCAAAAATAAAGCAAACCAAGGCTAGAAAAGAACTTATTGAATATTATAAGGAGGTTGGAAACCATTTCGAAGACAAATTGAAGGTATTGATTAATAGCCTTCCTTCCGGTCACGAACAGAGAAACAAGTTTATTAGTGATGAATTGACAAAAGTAGGAACCATTCTTACCAAAATCGATAATCATTTTGCCAAGGAATTGTATGTAAGCCTAAAAGATATGGCAAAAAAAGTTGCAGAGGCCTCAGGAGGTATCCTTGGATATATGTCTGTAGGGTATGAAGAATCTAAATTTGTAGATTTAAAAATGATTAAAGACCCTAGTTTGTAAAATTATGTCAGGTGCTTCTAGATCAGTAATTGGAAGTGCAGTAATTCCTCTTAGGTTACTCTTTTTCATCTGGTTCGTTTTTGCCGCAGATTATATTTATGGTGCAAGATTTTCTGATTATGGAATTTGGCCCCGTACCTTTAAAGGCCTCTTCGGTATTTTTTCTGCACCTTTGCTTCATGCAAATTTTGCTCATATTATCTCCAATACCTTTCCACTGCTGATTTTAGGAATGGTGCTGTTCTATTTTTACCCGAAAATAGCTGGAAAAGTTTTTTTTAGATCGTATTTCTTTACCAATATTTTAGTGTGGATATTTGCCAGACCCAATGATCATGTCGGGGCAAGTGGCCTTATATACGGTTTGGCAGCTTTTCTTATTTCTTTTGGTTTGATGAGAAAAGACCTGTACTCCTTATTCATCTCATTGGTGATTATATTTTTTTATGGTTCGATGATCTATGGTATATTGCCAGTTCATACCTGGATTTCCTGGGAATCTCATCTTTCAGGGGCGATAGTCGGGGTAGCAGCCAGCTATGAATTTAGAAACTCAAAGTATTTATTATAATTAATGTTACAATAGCACAATGAAGCAGTTATCTATTTTTTTAATTACCTCAATTCTCTTTTCTGCTTGTCATACTCAATATGTTGTTAGTGAGGATCATGCAAGGGAAATTATTTCAACACTGGCTGCTGATAAAATGAAGGGGCGAAAGACCTTTAGTCCTGAAATAGATGAGGCTGCAAATTATATTGCTTCCAAGTTTGAAGAAGCAGGTCTTGAAACACTCCCTGAACTTAATTCTTATTTTCAGAAATTCAATATGTATTCTTTGGGTAAATCGTCTTCAGAAATGTTGATTAATGATTTGCCGGTTTCTGAAAGTGATTATTTTATTACTGCAAAAAGTGAATCTGTTTCTTTGGATTCTTCTTCCTCTCAAATAATATATATTTCTGCTAATGATGATTTAGGAATCTCTTTGAAGTCTTTAATGGAGCAAGATAAATCATTGTTTGTAGTAATAGACCCGACACATAGGGAAATGTTCAATAGATATAAAAATTATTTCGGAAGGTCACGCCCTATATTTGAATTGGATAATTCCTCTAATAAGGCTTTTGTGATTTCAGAAAATAATTCAATTGAATCGTTTAATCTTGAAGCAAAGTACAAGGTTGAAAAAAGTAGCCTAACTAATGTTACAGGAAGAATAGAAGGAAATAGAAAAGATGAAATTGTGTTGTTTTCGGCCCATTACGATCATATAGGGATGTTGAAATCTATTGAGGGTGACAGTATTGCAAATGGAGCTAATGATGATGCCTCCGGAACAACAGCAGTTATTGAATTGGCTAATTATTTTGCCTCTACTGAAAAACCGGAAAGAACTATTTATTTTGTTGCTTTTACGGCTGAAGAAATTGGAGGGTATGGATCTCAGTTTTTTTCAAAACAACTTAATCCGGATCAAATTGTTGCTATGTTTAATATTGAAATGATTGGAAAACCGGCTGTAAGTGGCCCCAATTCGGCATGGATTACAGGGTTTGATAAATCTGATTTTGGAGAACTTTTGCAAAAAAGTGTAGAAGGATCTGCCTATGAGTTTTATCCCGATCCCTATCCGGATCAAAACCTGTTTTATCGATCTGACAATGCTACCCTTGCCCGACTAGGTGTACCTGCGCATTCAATCAGTACAACGCCTATTGATGTTGATAAGGATTATCATCAGGTTTCAGATGAGGTAGGTACTCTCGATATCGGTCATATGGTGAATACAATTAAGGCTCTGGTTGAAGGAGCAAAAGGTATTGTTTCAGGTATTCAAACCCCTAAAAGAGTGGATACATCATTAATAGAGCATTAATCTATTTGTATTGGTTCGTTTATTTTTTAAATAAAAATCACTAGATTAAAACATGGCAACAAAAGATAAGGGTGGAACAGGTTATCTTGATATTATTAAGCAAATTAAAGGTAAGAATTTCTCTCCGGTCTATTTCTTACAAGGTGATGAACCTTATTTTATTGACCTAATCACCAAAGAAATTGAAAGTACTGTACTCAGTGAAGCTGAGAAATCATTTAATCAAACCATTCTGTACGGGCGTGATGTGAATATGTCTACCGTACTTAGTCAGGCAAGACGTTTTCCCATGATGTCCCCTTATCAGGTTGTTATTGTAAAAGAAGCACAGCATCTTGCCGATTTGGGAAAAGAAGAGGGAATCCAAAGTTTTCTGAGTTATTTATCCAATCCAGTTCCCACTACAATTTTGGTTTTTTGTTTCCTCGGTAAGAAACTTGATGGAAGACAGGCTTTGTCTAAACAAATTGCCAAATCCGGAATTCTGTTTACAAGTAATACAATTTATGAAAATCAAGTTCCTGAGTGGGTTAATGCCTATGTAGCTTCAAAAAAAATCAGAATATCAAATAAAGCAAATGCGATGCTTTCCGAATACCTGGGCAATAACCTGGAAAGAATATCCAATGAATTGGAAAAGATCATGCTGAATCTTGGGGGTGCAACTGAAATAAATGAAACCCACGTGGAAAAGTATGTTGGGGTAAATAAAGACTATAATTTTTTTGAGTTGCAAAAGGCATTACTATTCAGAAATAATGAAAAGGTATTCAAGATATTGAATTATTTCGAGGCCAATGAGAAA
>JAOUKG010000490.1 GCA_029882725.1 Cyclobacteriaceae bacterium | reverse complement strand
ATAATTCACAGTCTGTTTTTCTCCGATAAAAGATATGATTTGGGAGAAGTAGGTAGATATAGAATAAATAAAAAACTTAATCTTGAAATTGATTCAAGCGTACGTGTTTTAACTACTCAGGATATTATTGAGATAGTAAAATACCTTATTGGATTGATAAACTCCAAAGCTCTGATAGATGATATTGATCATTTGAGTAATAGGAGGGTAAGAACTGTTGGAGAACAACTTTATACTCAGTTTGGTGTTGGTCTTGCCAGAATGGCCAGAACCATTAAAGAGAGAATGAATGTAAGAGATAATGAAGATTATAAACCTGTTGATCTTATAAACGCCAGGACATTATCCTCTGTAATTAACTCTTTCTTTGGAACAAATCAGCTGAGCCAGTTTATGGATCAGACGAATCCTCTTGCTGAAATTACCCACAAAAGACGTATGTCTGCGCTTGGACCAGGTGGTCTTTCCAGAGAGCGTGCTGGTTTTGAGGTACGGGATGTACATTATACTCACTACGGTAGGTTATGTACTATTGAAACTCCTGAAGGTCCCAATATTGGTTTGATTTCCTCTTTGTGTGTACATGCAAAAGTGAACCCAATGGGTTTTATCGAAACTCCTTATAGAAAGGTTGTTACCGGTAAAGTAAATATGACTTCAGATGTGGTTTACTTAACAGCTGAAGAAGAAGATGAACACAATATTGCACAGGCAAATGCCCCGCTTACGGATAAGGGTGATTTCATCAACCCAAGGGTAAAAGCTCGATTTGAAGGTGACTTCCCTATTGTGGAGCCCAAAGATTTGATGTATATGGATGTGGCTCCCAACCAAATTGTTTCGGTTGCGGCTTCTATGATTCCATTTCTTGAGCATGATGATGCCAACCGTGCTTTGATGGGATCAAACATGCAACGTCAGGCTGTTCCTTTATTGCGTCCACAAGCACCTATTGTAGGTACCGGACTTGAAGGTAGAGTGGCACTTGATTCAAGAGCACTTATTTTGGCGGAAGGTGTTGGTGTAATAGATTATGTTGATGCTACAAAAATCACTGTTAAATATGAAATGACTGACGATGAGAAAGTTATTAATTTTGGTGATGAATATAAAACCTATAACTTAATTAAATTCCAAAGAACCAACCAAGATACTTGTATTAACCTTACTCCTATCGTAAGAAAAGGACAAAAGGTTGAAAAGGGACAGCCCATGGTACAAGGTTATGCAACTGAAAATGGTGAATTAGCTCTTGGAAGAAACCTTATGGTGGCTTATATGCCTTGGCAGGGATATAACTTTGAGGATGCAATTGTTATTTCCGAAAAAGTGGTTAGGGAAGATGTTTTTACTTCTCTGCATATTGAGGAGTTTGAACTAGAAGTTAGAGACACAAAACGTGGTGAAGAGGAACTTACCTCTGAAATTCCAAACGTAAGTGAGGAAGCTGTTAAACATCTTGATGAAAATGGAATTATAAGGATAGGTGCAGAAGTAACAGAAGGAGATATATTAATAGGAAAAATTACACCTAAAGGTGAAAGTGATCCAACTCCGGAAGAAAAGTTACTAAGAGCCATTTTTGGAGATAAAGCCGGAGACGTTAAAGACGCTTCTCTTAAAGCTTCCCCTTCATTAAGAGGTGTGGTTATTGACACCAAATTGTTTAGCCGCCCCAAAAAAGATAAAGATGTAAAAAGTCGCGCAAAACGTGATGTTGAGACTCTTAAGGGTAAATACTCAAAAGAATTGGCTGCATTAAAAGATACAGTGATTGAAAAACTGGATATTTTATTGAAAGGCAAAACATCAAGTGGTGTGAAACATAAATTTGGAGATGAGATTATTTCCAAAGGTGTGAAATTCAATATCAATGCTATCAGAGAGAATTTATTCCCTGAAAAAAATATCTACAGGGATGAATCAAATCTTCATGTACCTGAAGAAACGAATATTCTGGCTGATATTATTCTTGACAATTGGACCAGTGATGAAAATACCAATGAATTGGTAACAAAACTCGTAAAGAATTATGTGAATACGAGAAATGAAATCAGTGGTGAGTTTAAAAGAGAAAAATTCACGCTTGAGGTAGGGGATGAACTTCCTGCTGGTATTGTTCAATTAGCTAAAGTTTATGTTGCTAAAAAACGTAAACTTAAAGTAGGTGATAAAATGGCCGGTCGACACGGAAACAAGGGTGTAGTAGCGCGAATAGTGCGTGAAGAAGATATGCCGTTCCTTGAAGATGGTACTCCTGTGGATATTTGTCTTAACCCGTTAGGTGTACCTTCCAGGATGAACTTAGGACAGATATTTGAAACAGTATTAGGCTGGGCAGGTTTGAAATTGGGTAGAAAATATGCTACTCCTATTTTTGATGGCGGAAAACTGGCTGATGTAGAAGGTGAATTGAAAGCTGCAGGATTACCTGAATTAGGTCGTTCTTATCTTTATGATGGCCGTACAGGTGAAATTTTTGATCAACCAGTAACAGTAGGAATAGCTTACATGTTGAAACTAGGTCACTTGGTTGATGATAAAATGCACGCACGTTCTATTGGGCCTTACTCGCTAATTACGCAGCAGCCATTAGGTGGTAAAGCACAGTTTGGTGGTCAGCGTTTTGGAGAAATGGAAGTTTGGGCGCTGGAAGCGTTCGGTGCTTCACATATTCTACAGGAAATTCTTACTATCAAATCTGATGATGTAATAGGCCGTGCAAAAGCTTATGAATCCATCGTGAAAGGTGAGAACCTGAAAAAGCCCAATATACCTGAATCATTCAATGTATTAGTACATGAACTGAGAGGTTTGGCTTTAGAAATTACATTAGATTAATTATCATTCATCTGAATTTATAATACGAATATGTCATTCAGAAAAAATAAAAAATTCAATACTGACTTTTCAAAGGTAACGATCAGCTTGTCTTCACCTGAATCGATTCTGGAAAGTTCACATGGTGAAGTAACACAACCTGAAACCATCAATTACCGAACATATAAGCCTGAAATGGGTGGTCTGTTCTGTGAAAGGATTTTTGGTCCGGTTAAGGATTGGGAATGTCATTGTGGAAAATATAAAAGAATCAGATACAAGGGTATTATTTGTGACCGTTGTGGAGTTGAGGTAACTGAGAAAAAAGTTAGAAGAGAAAGAATGGGCCATATAGAACTTGTTGTTCCTGTGGCACATATCTGGTATTTCAGGTCACTGCCTAATAAAATAGGTTACCTGTTAGGCTTCCCTACCAAAAAACTGGATCAAATTATATATTACGAACGATATGTAGTAATTCAGCCCGGTATCAAAGAAGAGGAAGGTATTCTAAAATTAGATTTTCTTACTGA